>JACQFG010000085.1:3255-14939 GCA_016200155.1 Planctomycetota bacterium
CTGCGCGATGGCAAACGAGCCCGCGCAATCGCCCAGAAGGCGCTGGATCGAAAGGAAACCCCGAGCGGCCTGGAAGCGATGGCAGCCGCTTGCGCGGAGACCGGCGATTTCGACGAAGCCGTCCGCTGGCAGCGCAAGGCGATCGATCACCCAAAACTCGCGGATCGCGGTGCTCGCGATCGGCTCGCGCTTTACGAGAATAAAAAGCCCTTTCGCCTGGATTGAACGTGTCGTTTCCGAAGAAATCCACGAGGTGGTACATCATGACGCGAACCATTCCACTCTGGCGTCTGCTCGGCGTGATTGCCTTGCCCGCCGTACTGACAATCGCGGCCGGCGCCGATGCGCCCAAAGGTCTGCCGCTCAATCCGTCGCGCGATGACGTTCTCTCGCACCTCGCCAAGCTCGCGCCGGCCGAACGCATGCGCGTGCTCGCCAAAGTTCTCGACAAGGACAAGGATTTTGCGACGATTGGCCGAGGGCCGGTGAGCCTTACGATCATCGAGCGCGGCAGCCTCCAGGCGGTGGAGACGACCGATGTGCATTGCCGGGTTCGCGCGGTCGGCAAGAATTCGACAATCGCCGCGGTCATCAAGTGGATCATCGACGACGGCACGATGGTCAAGCAAGGCGAGAAGCTCATCGAGTTCGACGACTCGGCCCACTCGGAACTGTTGCGAACGCAGAAAGCCGTCGTCGCCAGAACCGAGAGTGATATGAAGAAAGCCGCCGCCCATGTCGAGCGGGACCGTGGCCGGGGTCCGTACTCGGACCCCGGTGAATCCCGATGGTGTGGGCGTAATAACGAGCGGCCATGAATGCTGCAAACCAGGTGGGAAGGATTCCATCCGAGGTGCGCCAGGGTCGGATTACCGACCCCGGCCACGGTGCCAGGGCGCGCCGCGCCGCGCATCACTCAATCGTCCACAGCGTCAGCGAACCGGCCCTGTCCTTCACGAACACGCGATTGCCGGCGATGATCGGGACGCACCAGGTCTCCGAATCGGACACGCGGTACTTGGTCACTTCTTCATACTTCTTGGCGCTGGGACGCATCACGATCAGGTCCTTGTCGGCGTTCAGGGCAAACAGGACGGAGCCGGCGTTGACGATGGAGCCGCACTGGCCGCGCGGGGTGGCGTCTTTCCAGAGTTCCTCGCCGGTCTTGGGGTCGAGGCAGAAGAAGTTCTTGCCGGCCGCGCCGACGCCGAAGATGCGGCCATTAGCGAGGATGGGGGTGTGATAGCCGGCGGCGGGGGCGGCTTTCCAGATCTGCTTGGCGAGGAAGGTATCGCCTTTCTTGGAGATCGCGAGGGCGATGAAGCCGGTGGCGGCATTCGGATCGCCTTTGCCCCCCTTGCCCTTGCCGGCGGGGGTGATGGAATAGTAGACCATGTCGCCGTCAACGATCGGAGTGCTGTAGTTGTTCTGCCAGGCGGTGCCGATCTTGACGTCCCAGAGGACTTTGCCGTTCTTGGCATCGACGCCGACGAGGGCGTCGGCACAGGGGGTGACGATCTGCTTGACGCCGTCAACGGTCATGAAGACGGGAGAGCCGTAGCCGGCCTTGACGCTGGGGGCGGACCATACGAGTTTGCCGTTACCGAGGTCGAAGGCGGTGAGGCTGCCGGCGAGGGCGATGCACTGTCCGTTGGCGATGATGGGCGACGCGGAAGTGTGGAACTTGGGATAGCCCTTGTCCTGCCGCCAGATTTCCTTGCCACTTGCTGCGTCGCGGCAGATGAGCTGGCCGTTGACGCCGAGCGTGCAGATCCTGCCTTCGCCGACCGCGGGCGTGCTGCGTGGGCCGGGGTAGCCGCCGTCGCCGCTCGCAGCAAAACCGGCGGCGTACTTCACCTTCCACACCTCATTGCCGGTGGCGGCGTCGAGACAGGCCGTGGCTTCTTCGCCGTCCTGACGCCCGAGGGTGTAAACCCGGTCGCCGACTAGGACGGGGGACGATTCGCCGATGCCGACGGTGACTTTCCATTTCTTGGTCAGCTCCTTGGGCCAGGTCTTCGGCTCGGTGAACCCGGCAACCTTGTTGTCGCGATTGGGCCCGCGCCATTGCGGCCAATCCTGAGCGCTGGTCCAGCCGGCGCTAAGCAAGAGGAAGCAAGCGAGCGTGAGTCCGAATGTGCGCATCATGGCGTCTCCTCGAATGAAGTGTCGGCTTGGGAATCTGGCCGGAGTCTAATGTATCGAAGGACGGAAATCCAGTGGTTGATGATAAGAAATCTCACGCAAAGGCGCAAGGGCGCAATGATCACATACAAGAATAACTTTTGAGAATTCTCGTATGGGCTTTTCTTTGCGCCTTTGCGCCCTTGCGTGAGGCTTGTTTCGTTGATTGGTGATAAAATGCCCCCCATGCAAATCTTGTACGTTTCTCTCGCCGGGGTCCTGATGTTCTGCTGGGTCGTGCTCGCCTTCCGCGGGCCGCGCAAGGTCGAGACGCCGAACGTGCTCGGCGTATTGCGCTACGGGGCCGGGATACGGATGCTCGCGCTGGGGTTAGCCCTGCTGCAACCGCTGATCGTGGTGTATGTCGTCTGGGTGTTTCCGTGGCGGACCGAACGCGCCCTGCACCTGGCCGGCGTATCGTTTCTGACGTTCGGCGTGATCGCAGGGCTGCTGCTGATCGAGTCGACGCGCGTGCAGGTTGTCGTCACCGACGAAGGCCTGACGCGCTATTCGCCGTGGACGGGGCCGCTGACGCTGAAGTGGATCGAGGTCGAGCGCGTCGGCTACTCGAGCGTGAATCGCTGGTTCATCGTGGAGGGAGCGGGACGGACGATTCGCGCGTCGCGGCACCTGGCGGACATCCGCGTTTTCGCGGACGCCGTACGGCGGCATGTCGCGGCGGAGCGCTGCACTTTGGCCGCGACGGTGCTTCAGGCTTGCGTTTAGCGCTCGCGTGGGCCAAGCGGGCGCTAAACGAAGACCATTGAAAATCAACTTCCCGGCGGCGATTCTTCCGCGATCTTGCGATACCGATCGATCGCCCACTGGAAGACGCGTTCCGCCTCGGCGCGTTCTTCGGGCGCGATCACGCCGTTGCGGACGCGCCACAGTTGCTCGATGGTGCCGATCGCCCATAGCGCGCTCTTGCGCGACGCCCGGATCGGTTGGTCGGCGACGATCACGTCGACCGGGTTGGTGTGCATCTGCGGGAAGTGCCGCAACGCGATCCACGAGCTTTTCTCGATCGTCAGGTTGAACGTAAGGTCGTGCTCCTTGTCATCGGCGGGGATTTCCTGCGTCGCGATCGCCCGGCCATTGACGATGACCTCGACCGTGCGTTTCTTGCCCTTCGGAAGCTGACCGCCCTGCGAGGTGCCGAGCGGCGAATCGGCGGCGAACGCGACCCGCGCCTTCACGGTGACGTTGCCGGCCTCCTTCAGCTTGACCTTCTCGCCCGGCGACTTGTCCTCGACCGTGAACTTCAAAGCATGGGCATAGCCGTCGCTGACATACGATCGGCCCTTCGCCAAGCCTTCCGCCCAGTCCTTGAACTCGATCTTCTTGATGTCCTTGCCGAGCTGAACGTAGACGCGTCCCTGGCCGACGCGCGAGCCGGTGATGCAGGGGAAATCGGTTTCGCCGGACACTTTCAGCGGGAAGCCGCAGTTCATGAGGTGATACCAGCAGTTCCATTCGGGGACGCGCTGCGTGTCCATGGCGCTGATGAAATCGCACAGGCCCTGGGCGGTCGTGACGGCGATCTCCTGAGCACCGATGCCGTCCATCTGCGGGATCGCGTAGTTCATGAGTTGAGAGGTCACGCGCATATGTGAGGCGACGAGTTCGTCCATCGACAGGAAGCCGTCCTTGTTCGTGTCGATGTCCTCGAAATCCTCGGGCAACAGACCGGCTTCAGCCTCCTTGAGCGACACCTTGCCGTCCTTGTCCTTGTCGAGCTGAGCCAGCAAGCGTTTCGACGCGTCCTTGGCGTTGATGCCCAGGCCGCTCGCGGAGTGGGCATAGCCGGTGTAGGCGCCCTGGTTCTTGGCCCAGCGCATCAGCGGCGTGGTCCAGGTCGGCCAGCCTTCGGTCTTCGTTCCCTTCGAGCCGGGGTAGGTCTGATCGCGCAGGTTGAGCAAGCAGACGTGGCCCAGCGCCTGTGAGCCGAAGCCGCTGACCTCGATGTCGTACTTGAGGACGGTGAACGGTTCGCTGATCTTGTTGGCGACTGGTTCAAAGAACTGCCGCTGGAAATCGTAGCACGGGCCCCAGGTCAGGTTGCAGCCGACGTTCAATGCTTCGCCCTTGACGTGCAGGAACATGTCGTCGGCAAACACGCCCGCCGTCGGGTTGGTGTAATGGGCACAGCCGGCAGCGTGGATGTGATGGTCCCCGCTGTAAAAGCCATAGTTCTTCGTGTTGATCCAGCGTTCGAGCTTGACGGAAAGAGTCACTTCCCCTTTGTCCGGCCCTTTTTCCGGGATGACGACCTGCTTGACGAATTGCTTGTACTCGGGGCCTCGGCCATAAATCATCGTCAGCTCGCCCGGCGGCAGCAGCACGATGCCGTTGTTGTGGCGATAGATCTGATCTTGAAAAAAGAAATCGGGAGCGAGCCGTTTCGCCTTCGCGGGATAGACCCGGCCCGAGCGATCCTTGAAGGTGAATCGGCCGGTAGTCGGCGTGCCATCGAAATCCTCGATGATGAGCTTGACGGGAATCGCGGGGCGGATGTCGAAGAGGATGGGGATCTCGGCGCGGAAGCCGAGGTCCTGTGTCCCTTGGCCGACGTCGAAGGCGATGGTGGCCTCGCGCTTGCCGACGGCCGGCTTGCCTTCCTTGTCCTTGCCGGCGACGCTGCTATGGATGAGGCACAGAGCGTATTCGACCTTGAGGCCGCTGAGCTTGTCGGTCATGGGGTTGCTGGTGAACATCTCGACGTCGAGGAAGCGGTTCTTGATGTCGAGTTCCTTGATCTTGCCCGGATCGCCGCGCGCGTAGATCGGCATCGCCTGCGGGCTGCTGATGCGCAGCGGCTTGGTGACGGTGCTTTCGTTGTGGATCTTGATCAGGAACGGCACGAACCCGGCCTGCTGCAAGCTCGCCGCCGCCGCCCCGCGCTTCACCTTGACGCGGGCCTCCGGATTGAGCTGCACGTGAAACATGACATGCGGATCGAGCACCTTTTGCAGCTCGGCCGCGTCCTGCTTCTTGACGGCCTTCTCGATGGCGCCGGCCAATTCGTCGCCGATCGGATAGCCGAGATATTCGAGCGCCTTGACGAGCCGCTCCGCGTTGGCGGCCAGCGGTTGGCCTTCGACGTCGATCGGCTGCGCCTGAGCCACGCCGGCGAGCGCGATCAGCACAAAGAACGAAAGCGACAAGTATCGAACCATGAGAACAACCTCCCCAGGTGTTGACCTTTCACGGATGTTGTCAGATTACTAGAAAATCTCACGCAAAGGCGCAAAGGCGCCAAGAAATCCTAAAAAGAATCACGCAAGGGCGAAAAACGAAAACGAGATTTCTTTGCGCTCTTTGCGCCTTTGCGAGAGGTTGATTTATCGTGGCCAATCCCATTATTCGTGCCGGCATGATCGGCATGGGCATGATCTTTGACGACACGTATCGTCCGTTCTTCGAACGCGCTCAACTCGAAGGGCTGTATCGACGCGATTTCGGCGTCGTCGAGGTCGAGCTGAGCGCCGTGGCGAGCCGGACCGGAAGTCGGGCGGAAAAATATCGCAAGGAATCGGCGGCGAAGTTCGTCAGCTTTGCCGGCGCCGACGCGACGCAACAACTGCTCGCGCACGGCGTCGATGCCGTCTGTGTCGCGACGCCGGACGATCGGCACTTCGAATCGGCCCGCCTGGCCCTGGAAGCCGGCAAACATGTGCTGATCGAGAAACCGTCGGTGCTGACGCTGCAAGAGCTAGACACGCTCGATGCCCTTGCCAGGAAGAACAACGTGCTCGCCAAGGTTGTCTATCACAAGCTCGGCGATCCCGATCACAAGAAGCTCCACACCCATTACGTCGACGGCAATTTCAAGCACGTCAACAACGGCTACTGCACGCTGCTGGAGCCGAAGTCGATCAGCGGCAGCCAGTTCGCCGAGTGGATCAAGGGCCGCAATCCGGGCACCTACGTCGCGGTGCATTACATCAAGCTGATCGATTTCACGTTCGGCGATCGTAGACCTCACGCTCCGCGTGAGGATCCCGTCACGCGGAGCGTGACGTCTACGATCTGGCGCCTCGCCCGCATCACCTGCAACGGCCAGCGCGGCCTCGTCGGACCGGCGACCGGCAACACCTGGGACTCCGTGCAACTGCAGGTCGTCTACGCCTACCCCGACGGACGCGAGGCCGCCTTCGACATCCACACGAGCTGGGTCACGCCCGACAACTTCCCCGGCTACGTCGATCAGGAGGTGCAGTTCCGCTTCGACAACGGCGTTTGGTGCGCCCATCAACGCAAGCGCGGCGTCGAGATGACTATCGAAGGCCGCACCCCGGGCGAACTCAAGATCACGCCGAACTATCATTACAACGGGACGTTCCTGGAACCCTGGGGCGAACGCAGCCAGCGCGGCTACGGCATCGAGATCATCCAGAAGTTCTTCGAAGAGGTTGCCCACGTCGAGTTCAGCGGCAAGCCCGCGCAGCGCGCGGAGCGATTGAACGCGATTCGGGCGCTGACCTACAACGACGTTGCCGCTGATCGCAACACGGTCGCCATCGTGCAGGCAATGGAAGCATTGCTCGAAAGGCAAGCGCAAGGGCAGCCAGGATGCGTGGTCGAGGTCAACGGTCCGCGCGGCGGCCTGGCGCTGCTGACGCCGGGCAAGAGCGAGGTGATGGTTCTGTATCCGGGGCACGTGTGACATATAGCCCGCCATTTATGGCGGGTTAGGCGTCGCCCGCCATGAATGGCGGGCTATATATAACAAGAGCACGAACTCGGAGCCTCACCATGACCGCTTCTCTCCAGCACGCCAATGAACCCGCTTCCAACACCGATCGCGAAACGGCCGGTCGGTTCGAGCCCAAGAGCCTGCGAACCTACACGCCGACCCAGGCCGTGCTCGCCAAGAGCGCAGGCGTTTTTCACTGGACGCCGGAGGGACGCAAGCTGTTCGATTTCTCGTCCGGCGTGCTCGTCGCCAATCTGGGACACAATCCGTCGTCGTGGATGCAGAAGTATGTGAGCTACATGGGCTGGACCGGCAACCCGTGGAACGAGGGAACCTACTTCAACGCGTTGCCGATGACCGCGTACAACGCCATCACGCCGGTCGAGGTGCAAGCGAGCAAGCGCCTCGCCGACCTCTTGCAATCGCGGCCCGGCGGCAAACGGCTTCAGCAAGTCCTGTGGGCGGCGTCCGGCTCCGAGGCCGTTCAGAAAGCCCTGTGGGCAGCGCTCGCCCGGGACCGCACCCGCGAGATGATCGTCGCCACTCGCTTCGGCTTTCACGGCAAGAAGGGACTCGCCGGCGCCGTCACCGGTTCCGAGACCGACCGCGAGCGCGATCCGCGCGTGCGCTTCATCGGGTTTCCGATGAAGGAATGTGCCGACGTCTCACTGCGCGACAAGCCGTTCGACCCGGCGCCGTATCGTGCGGAACTCGAGGCGCTCAAGCAGCAGTTTGGCCGCAAGCTCAATGTGTTGATCACGGAGCCGTACATCGGCGGCGGCGGGTCGTATCATCCGCACAAGGCGTACTTGCAGGCGCTGCAGCAATTTTGCCGCGACAATGACATCGTCTTCATCCTCGATGAGGTGCAATCGAACTTCGGCCGCACGGGGGACCTGTTCGCGTTCGAGACCTATGGCCTGGAGCCGGACATCGTCGTGCTCGGCAAAGGGCTGGGCAACGGCGTACCGGTCGCGGCCGCCGTGGGATCGCCGACGCTGTTCGGCACGCTCGACTACGGCGAAGGCTCCGACACCTGGAGCGCCAATCCGCTATGCTGTGCCGCGGTCCTGGCGACGCTTGACGAATTCGCGCGCGGCAACGTGCTGGAGAACTCTCGGCGGTCCTCGGCCGTAATTGAAAAGGGGCTCGTGAAACTGAAGGAGTTGCCGTTCGTCGCCCAAGTTCGCGGCGAGAAGAGCGGCATGGTCTGGGGTGTCGAGATGCGCGATCACGGCGGACAGAGCGCCGCCGACTGGGCCAACGCCGTGGTCCTGGCGTGCTATCGCGGCGCAGACAACCTCGGCATCCACCTGCTCGGGCCGCTGGCGAAGAAGGTGATTCGCATCGCCCCGCCGCTGGTGATTACGGAAACACAGAGCCAGCAAGCGCTGGACCTGATGCACCGGCTGCTGGCGGCGATGGTGTAAATACAGCTTGCGTTTAGCGCTCGCAAGGCGCCGTGCGAACGCTAAACGCAAGCCGGTTGAGGGAACCTTATGCTCGATTTGCCCGCCGACGGCCTGGACCACATCATACGCGCGTTCTGTGCCCTGCCCTGGCCGGACCAGACCTTTCTCACCTTCGAGCACAACGTCCGCGGCTTGCTCGCCACGCTGATCGTTTGCTTCGTCTGCGGCGCCATGGGGTCGCTCGTCGTCGGCAATCGCATGGCGTTCTTCAGCGATGCCCTCGCCCACTGCGCCTTCGCCGGCGTCGGACTCGGGTTGCTCCTCGCCATCGTGACCGGCGTTTCCGACGATTCCGTGCGCCAGCTCATCACGCTCATCATGGTCTGTTTCGGCGTCGGCATCGGTCTGATGATCGCCTTTGTCCGCGAGAACACCGAGCTTGCCAGCGACACCGTCATCGGCGTCTTCTTCGCCGGCGCGATCGGCCTGGGCGCCGTCATCATGGGCGCGACGCGCAGCCGGCAAATCATCAACATCGAGAGCTTCATCTTCGGCGACCCGCATTCCGTGGGAAGCTGGGAGGTCGTCCTGCTGCTCGGCCTGGCCGGCCTCGTCGCGGTCTTCCTCGGCTACATGTACAACTGGCTTGTCCTGGCCAGCGCCAGTCCGAGCCTGGCGCTGTCGCGCCAGGTGCCGGTGCGCTGGTGCCGATATCTATTCGTCGTCTTGCTGGCGTTGATGGTCAACCTGAGCCAGCAGATCACGGGTATGCTGCTGATCAACGGCTTGCTGATCGTCCCCGCCGCCGCGGCCGCGAACCTGGCGAGCAACCTGCGCGAGATGTTTTGGTATTCGATCATTATTTCCATGCTGGTCGGGCTCATCGGCTACTGGCTGAGCTGGGAAATCAGCAGCACGTTTTACCAGACCTTCACCGTCGGCGTCAGCGGCACGATCATCGTGCTGAGCGCGCTCGTATTTGTCGGCTCGATGGCCCTGACCCGCGCCGTGCGCCGCTCGTAGTGCGGGCGGCTCGCCTGCACGGATTTCACTCTGCCGCTGCCGTGCAGGCGAGCCGCCCGCACCACGAAAGGAGCCGGGCTTGCTTTCTGCGAGTGCAGCCGCGAAAATGAACCCATCGCAGCCCGTCCGTCGTACTGAAAAGAACGCTTGCACGACGCGCACGCCGCGCCCGGCACTGGAAGAAACATAACGATGTCCGACCACTCGCATCACGATCATGACCACGATCACGGCCACGGCCACGGACATGCCCATACCCATGACCACGGCCATGCGCACGAGCATCCGCACGATCACGCCCATCCTCACAGTCACGACCACGACGACGGCGACACGTATTACATCGATCAGCTCTGCATGGTCGGACTGTCCGGCGCATTCGGCGTGATCTGTTTGTGTCTGTGGTTCCTGCAAACCGAAATGCTCAAGAACCTGCTGCACGAGAGCTTTCACCTGTACGTGCTGCTCAGCGGCATCGCGCTCGTCATCGTCGCCGGCACGCGCGGCTGGATCCTCTGGCAGCAATCGCGCGATCCCAATTTCAAACCGGGATGCGATCACGATCACGGCCTCACGCACGATCACGACCATTCCCACGAGCACGCGCTGCAGAGCAAGCCGCCGCTGCCGCTCGCCGTCGTGCCGGCGCCGCCCCACGAGCACGGCCCCGGTTGCGACCACGAGCACAAGCCCGGCGAAGTCTGTGCTCACCACCACCCTGCTCCGCACGCTCATCATATCGGCGACGCCCATGTCGACGCAGATCACGACGAGGCCGACCACGCTCACGGCTGGGCCCCCTGGCGCTACGTCGTCATCATCGTGCCGATCATCCTGTTCCTGTTCGGCATTCCGTCGGCGCGCATCGACATCACGACACCGCCGCACGAAAAGATGGTCGGCGACTTCGTCAGCATCATCTACGAGGCGCTCGCGTTCATCGTGCTCGGCGTCGTGCTTGCCGGGCTGCTCGAGGAATTCGTGCCCCAGCAGGCGATCGCCAAGATTGTGCCTCGTAATCACGTCCTGGCGATCATGATCGGCGGTTTGCTCGGGCTGGTCTTCCCGATGTGCGAGTGCGGCATCATCGTCGTGATGAAGCGCCTTTTGCGAAAGGGGCTGCCGCTCAGCGTGTGCGTGGCCTACATGCTGGCCGGGCCGGTGATCAACGTCGTTGTCATGGGCAGCACCTTCGTCGCTTTCGCGAACTACAGCGTCGAAGGGCAAAACGACGTGCTCGGCGGCCCCTATTATGTGGTCGCCTGGCGCGTCGGCCTGGCCTATCTCGTCGCCATCGTCACCGCCCTCGTCGTGCACTGGCAGTGGAACCGGCACGGCAAACGCCTGCTCCACCCCAGCGTCCTGCACGGCCTGGCTGCCGCCGGCGATGACAGCATCAAGGGGTCCCGGTCCTGGTTCGAGCGCATCAACAATATCACGCAAACCGCCTTGCACGATTTCGTCGACATCACCGCGTTCCTCGTGCTCGGATCGGTGCTCGCGGCCGGCGGCAAGTTCATCATCACCGAAAGCAACATTCAGGAGATGTTGCGCGACACCCCCGGTGTCGCCATCCTGCTCATGATGGGCATTGCCGTCCTGTTCTGCCTGTGCAGCGAGGCCGACGCCTTCGTGGCCGCCAACTTCCCGCTCTTCTGGCCCGATGGCTCGAAGCTCGCGTTCCTCGTCCTGGGGCCGATGCTCGATCTCAAGCTCCTCTTGATGTACACGCGCGTCTTCCGGTTGCGGCTCATCTACACCATCGTGATCTGCCTGGTCGTGCAGGTCTTTGTCTACACGACGATCGTCGGCGAAATCTTCGGCAAAGTGCATCCGAAGGAGACGACGGCCGAGATCGACGCCCCGAAGCTGGAGCGCACCTGCTTGATCGCGTCGGCAATCCTCACGGAGCCCGACCCGCTTAGCCAGCTGGTGATGTTCAATCTGGCGTATCCCGGAGGCAAATCGGAGAAGATGGGGTACAAGCAGTTCTACGATCTGGCGTCTCGTCAGGATTTGCGCGACGAGTGGAAAGGGCGCAATGTCGAAGTGCGCGGGCAGTATGAGCCGATGCCGCAGGGGAATGATCAGGTCTTCCTGCTTTCCCGTCTGAAGATCACTTGCTGTTCCAGCGACCTGACGCAGTTGCGCTCGCCGGTAATCGTGCGCGAGGGCGTTGCCGGCATGCAGCACGGCCAGTGGATTCGGGTCATCGGGCAGATCGATTTCCGTCAGATGGGCAATACGCACAAGACGGTATTGATTGTCTCGCAGGCCGACGATATCGTGCCGGTGGCGCCCGATCCGGACCCGTATGTGCAGTGAGTTCCGTGTTTTCGTTTAGCGCCCGCGCGGCGCCGCGCGGGCGC
>JACQFG010000096.1 GCA_016200155.1 Planctomycetota bacterium
AGCAAGAACAAAGGATTTCGAGTTTTTTCAAATTATTCCTGGGCGAAAGCAGAACGCCTTCGCTTGGTTAAGGACTAACGGTTGATCGCCTTATTTCCCAGGAGTAGGTTTGATGAGACCTGCATGCGCGGCCTTTATCTTCGCTGGGTCGCTTCTGCTTGCGGGCTGCAGCGGCGAGCGGCACGTCCACATCGCTGGAACCTTGCTGGAGGGCGGCCAGCCGTTGCAGCCCAAGGAGAACGAGGAAGTCACGATTACCTTTGTAGCAATCAACCCGCACGCCAAGGTGCAGATTGGCAATGCGGAGTTTGAGCCATCCGCCAGTTCGTTCACGGTTCACGGCCCCCTGAACGACGGCATCCCGCCAGGCGAGTACCGAATCGTCGTGCGGTGTACCCCCTACCAGGAGGATGAGCCGGACCGCTTTGCCGGCGCCTTCAGCGAAGAGAAGACGCCGCTGCGTTACACCGTGACCCATGACCGATCTCAAGAGATTGTCGTTGACCTCAAGGCCAGAACCGTTACGAACAAATAAGTTCCGTTCCGCCACGCCACGTCCATGACCTCAGTCCCTACGTAGCTCCACTCGTCCGATCGCCACATCGGCGCCGGGAAATAGAATGAATTCACCGTAGGACAAGCTGCCAGCTTGTCCCTGAAGCGCCACTCTGCGTCCTGCGCCTTCAGGGACAAGCTGGCAGCTTGTCCTACGGTGCACTATGAACGAACCCGCCGACGAAATACCGCACCTGACCCCGCCTTCGCCACTGGCGATTGCGTGCGCCTTTGGCATCGTTTACTTCTCGTGGGGCACCACCTACATGGCGACCAGCATCGCCATGAAGGAAGAGCACATGCCGCCGGGCCTGTTCGGCGGCGTGCGGCTTTGCCTGGCCGGCACGATCCTGCTTGTCTACCAGGCCTGCCGCGGCGAATCGCTTCGGCTCGGCGGCGGCGACTATCTGCGCTTGTTGCTGGTGAGCTGGTTTCTCTTTCTTGGCGCCAACTACCTGATCAACGTCGGCCAGCAGAAAGAGCCCAGCGGCGTCGCGGCCATCCTCATCGCCACCACCCCCTTGTGGATGGGCCTGTTTGCCATGTTCTTCCCCAGCGGCGAACGTCTGTCGTGGCGCGGCTGGCTGGGTCTCTTAATCGGGTTCGCCGGCATCGTCCTGACCAAGCTCGACGACGGCCCCAACCTTCTGCAAAACTACCACGCCCTGTTCATCCTGGCATCGGCGGCGGCCTGGGCCATGGGCTCACTCGTCTCCCGGCACATGGCACTCAAGATTTCACATCTCACCTCGGCCGGCTTTCAAATGATCTTCGGCGGGCTCAGCCAAATCACGCTCGCCACTATCCTGGGTGAGTGGAACGATCTTCCCGGCCTCACCGGCAAAGCGATCGCCGCCTTCTGCTACGTCCTCGTCTTTGGCTCCCTGCTTGGCTTCGTCGCCTTCAACTGGCTGCTCGGCCACATCAGCGTCGCCAAGGTCGGCACCTATGCCTACGTCAACCCCGTCGTCGCCGTCTTCATCGGCTGGTGCTGCGGCGAAACCCCCCTCGACGTCTGGATCGCCGCAGGCATCGCCGTTATCCTGGTCGGCGTCTACCTCGTCCGCGCCGACCGCACGCCCTCCGGTGAAATCGACGTTGAGCCAGAGTGAAGTGGAATGCAAAGTTCAGAATGCAGAATGCAGAATTGAATTCTGCATTCTGAACTCTGCATTCTGCATTTTCGTGGCCAAAACTCGTCTTGACCGAATCGCCCCGCTGCTCTATATCCTTCGCCCACTATGAATACCTATTTGCGATTCGCCATTGTGCCGGCGGTTCTGGCCGGGATCGGGCTCCTGGTGTGCGCTCAGGATGCGCCCAAGGAACGCACCAAAGGGACGGTGCTGTTGCTCAAGACGGGGCACGCCATGGAAGGCGATATCGAACGGACGGGGATGCAGTTCTGCATTCGTCGAGGCCCCAGCGAGGTGTGGATTGCCGAGGACCGCGCGATCCGATTGTGCGCCGATTGGGCGGACGCCTTCGCGTTTGCCCTCACGAAGATCAATACGAACGATGCCGACGATCGGATTCGGCTGGCGCGCTGGTGCCACCTGCATCACCTGAACGATCGGGCCCTGGAACAGGCGCGGTGCGCTCTGGAATTGCAGCCGACGAACGCCGAGGCGAAACAGTTCGTCTTGATGCTGGAGCGCAGCCTGCGCGAGCCGGCGCCCAAGTCCGTGGCGCCGACGCCGATCCGCGCTCAACGTCCGGCCGATTCGGCGCCGGCGGTTGACGTATCGTTCGACACGCAGATCAGCTTCGCGACCAAGGTGCAGCCGATCCTGGTGAACCGCTGTGCGACGTGTCATTCCAACGGCAACGGCAGCAAGTTCCAGCTCGATCGCGGCGGCGACAACGTCCGCAGCGCCGCGACGCAGCGCAACCTCGCTGCCGTGCTGGAGTACGTCGATCTCGATCGCCCCGCGATCAGTCCGCTGCTGGTGAAATCGGTTACCCGGCACGGCGACGCGCAGGTCGCACCGATCAAGGATCGTTCGGCGGCCCCGCTGCAATCAATGCAGCAATGGATCGTGGAGACGATCGCCAAGAACCCGCAGCTCAAGGATTATCGTAACGCCAAGAAGCCGAAAACCGAGGGCCCGTCGCCGGAGCCGAAATCGGCCTTCCCGACGCAGCGATCTGCCGCGCCGGCGCCGGCGGTGGAAGTGGTATTACAAACATCGCCGCGCCTGCAACCGACGCCGACCCCGGTGCAGCAGCGCGACTGGTATCATCCGGATCACTTTAACGAACACTTTCATCCCGAGGTGTTCCGCCCGCAATCGGCGAGCAGCCGGTAGTAGCGATATTTGTTGGCCGACTGATTGCGAACAATGCGGACAAGAGATGGTTGCCATTTACCCGCCTACTCTTCGATATCCAGTTGTACCTTGATGGCTTGTACGACACTGTCGAGGTCGGACTTCGAGAGTCGCCCGACGCGATTCTCTAGCCGATTCTTGCTCACCGTCGTCAACTGATCGGCCATCGCCTTGTGTTTCCTGCCGCGCACCGTCACGTAGGCCTCGCTCGGATACAAGCGATCGACATTGGTTGTCAACGGCACGACTTGCAGGCGGTTGAGGAACTTGTTGGATGCGTCGTTGCTGACGATTACGGCGGGGCGTTCGCTCCGAACTTCGCCTCCCACCGCCGGCTCAAAGTTGACCCACCAGACTTCACCGCGTTTCATCGGCGACATCTCCGACGGTTCCTTCTGCCCAAGCCAACGCCTCGGCTTCGCGCGCCTCGTCCTGGGCCATCTCTTTGTAGGCGTCTTCCAGGTCCTTGCGGATCACGTGGGGCCGAACCAGCTTTTCGATGAACCCGCTGATGCGCCGCCGGCCAACGACGGCGTGCAACCCGTCGTAGACGCGCTCGTCGATGGTGATGGTGAGTTTCTTTTGCATGGCCCTGCCGCTCCAATACGTGTTGATACACGTATTATGGCAGTCCGGCATTTTCAAATCAAGATGACACCAAGATCACCCCAGCAGTCGTATCGCTCAAGGCACGATATCCAACGCCGAACCATCGGCCAGCCGATAGATTCGAAAATCGCCGTCCAAGGTAAAGATGAGTTGCAGTCCGAGTGTTTCAGCGCTTGCCACGAGAGAAGCGTCGGCCAAATCCATCGGCGTATCGCGATATTTGTCCATTAACATGGCGGTGCGTTTGATTTCGTCGTCGCCAAGGTTGTGAAATGCAAGCCTTTCAGATTTATACATTTCCCACAGAAACGCCTGGGCCTGATATCCGGCATCGCGATAGAGCAGGTGCATTGCCTCGGTGACGCAAGGCCAGGTCGTCAGCAACGGGTCCGACGGGAATTGTTTCAAGACTTCGACGCATTTTGGCCGGTTGGGATCCTTCCGGTCAAGAAGCGCGACGAGCGGCCCGGTGTCGGTCAGGATCATGAGCCTGCCGCCTTCTGTTTCTTGTGCTTTTCAACCAGGGCGTCAGTGAATCGTTTCCCGCAATCCTCCGAGAAGGCCTCACCGGTGCCGTCGAACTTGCCGATGTAGTCCTTGAGAAAGTCGTACAGCGTTTCCCCCGGCATTTCTAGCGTGCCGTTCTCTTTGGGAACAAAGGATCGGCGCAGCGTCTCCAGCGCGAGTTGCTCCGGCGTGGTGCCTTGTTGCCGCGCAGCTTCCGCCAGCGGGGTTTCGATTTCAGGCGGCAGCGTAATTGTGGTCATGAGTTTCTCCGTGGGACCATCCTACCACCGACCGACGGTGACCTCAAGTTCTCTCTTTAGTTCCCCTCGCGCCAACACTTCTCACCATGTCCACCTAATCCTCCTCGCGCAAGGAAACGTTGATGTGGTGCTTCTTCGCCCGGTTGCGCAGCAAGTCCACTGGCCCGTTCACCAGTTCAAGGTCGTTGCCGTTCGCGCCGGTGACGATCGCGCGGATCTCGTATTTCTCATCGGCATCTTTCGACGCCCGCCCATGGGCTTTGAAAAAGGGTTCGAGTTCCTCGATGGAGCGCGGCTCCTGACGATGCAGAAGGTAGAGCCGTTTGTGGCCGCCGGCGTCGAGCCGTTTGTCGCCGAGCCGTTCGAAGCGTTTGGCATCGATGATTTCGATGTCGATCAGTTCGATGGGAACGATTTCCTCCAGGGGACGCTTTCCCGGCTTCTTTTCCTCTTTCAAAGCATCCTGCGGCGGTTCGGCCTGCGCGACTTGTATTTTCTCATGACCGGCCCAGAACGCCACCGGCAAGAGAAAGAATGCGGCCGGCACGGCGCACACGCACAAGCCAAGCACGAGCGCGGATACGACCACAATCAGCAGCAGCCGCGCCGACGGTTTCCGTGCGATGTCGCGCCGTTCGAGCGGCATCGGGTCATCGGCATCGTCCGACGATGGAACGGGCGCCTTCGCGGTCATGCCGGTTTCGGCACTGCGCGGGCGCGGTTCGCCTCGGGCCACGGCCGACCTGCTCGGCATCGCGAACGTTTGCTGACAATTCGCGCAGCGGACGGTAATGCCGGCAAGGTCATCGGGCAGTTGGAGGGATCGCGAACAGTGAGGGCAATCGACGGTGATCATGGTTGCCCCTGGGAAGCCCCAGGAATCGCTGCGCTCATCCTGGGGGCTTGGCTTGACATGATTACGCCAGCAACGCTCGCACCGGCCGCGAACCTTCCGGCGTGGCCCAGATTGGCCGGGCCCCGACGTAATGGCGGACGCGCGGGTTGATGCCGAGGGCCGTGTAGATCGTCGCGAACAGGTCGCCTTCGGTGACGGGGTTCTCGGCGACCTCGCGGCCGTCGCGGTCCGTCGAGCCGTAGACCTGCCCGCCGCGGATGCCGCCGCCTGCCAGCACGATCGTCCAGGCGCGGATGAAGTGGTCGCGGCCCGCGCGGTTGTTGATGTACGGCGTGCGGCCCACCTCGCCCATCCAGACGACCAACGTGTTCGCCAGCAAGTTGCGCTCGGCGAGGTCGGTCAAGAGGCCGCTCCAGGCCGGGTCGAGCACGTCCATGTTCGCCTTGTGGACGACGAAGTTGTCGGCGTGGCTGTCGTAGTTCTCCTGTCCGACCTCGACGAACGGGACGCCGTTCTCGATCAGCTTGCGGGCCATGAAGCAGCCGCGGCCGAAATCGGTGTTGCCGTAGCGCGCCTGGGCGGCCGGCCATTCGTTCTGCACGTTGAACACTTGCCGGGCGCGCATGAGCCGCAGGGCCCGCTGTTCGGCGAGGCGGTGCGATTCATACGGCTCCGCGCCGTAGTTGCTCGCCCGCTGCTGCTCCATGAAGTTGAGCAACTCGCTGCGGCGCTCCTGCACCTGCGGCGTCACCAGCGGGGCCGAGAAATATTGAAGTTGACCGTTCTGACTGACACTGAACGGCTCATAGCGCGGGCCGAGGTAGCCCGACCCGGCGTTCCCCGTCGACCCCATGCGCACGAAGCTCGGCAGATCGGCGTCCGGATTGCCCAGATACTTCGCGATCATCGCCCCGATCTCCGGGTGCGGCATCCGCTCCGACTGCTTGTAGCAGGTGTGCATGTGATAGATGCCGTCGGGATGATCCGGCGACTGCGTCCGCATCGAGCGAATGATCGCCAGCTTATCGACGTGCCTCGCCGTGAGGGGCAAATACTCGCAGACCTGCACGCCGTTGACGTTGGTCTGGATCGGCCGAAACGGCCCGCCGGTCGGACGACCGGGCTTCATGTCGAAGGTATCGATCTGCGACGCCCCGCCGTTGGCCCACAGCAGGATGCAGCGCTTGTTTTGCCGCCGCGCTTCCTGGGCGATGGTCTCGCTGTTGAAGAGCCCGCCCCAGTTGGCGACGGCGTAGCCGCCAGCGGTGGCGAGCGTCGCCTTGAGAAAGGCACGGCGGCTGTGGTGGTGATTGGTGTTGAGTGGAAACATCGATACCCCCCCTTAATTTGACCTGCCAGTCCTCCTGGCAGGAATTGAACCTGCGACCACGGGCTTATAAGGCCCACGCTCTGACCTCTGAGCTACAGGAGGAAATGGATGCGAACAGACATATGCCATCGCGTATCATCCTATCCTCCTTTCTCGGTAGCCAACCAATCACATTCTATTTGAGCAACCGCACGAAGCCAGCCTGCTCGAAGTGATGATCGGTCGTCAACGCTTCGGTCAAGCCGCGCTGCTGCATCACCACGAAGCTTGCGCAATCGACCAGGCTCCATTCCTTGTCCGGCCGCGATTGCCAGAGGTTCCACGCGGCGGCGTCGAGAGCCTGGTCTACATGAACAATCTCCACCCACGCCGCCGAGCGAATGTCTGCCAGCAACAGGATTTGTTGCGGCCTCGTCATCCGTATCGGACTGGTCGCCGGCGATTGAGCTAGTTTGCCCAGCCGGACGTGTCGGCGAATACATCATTCATCAGTTTCGCCCCGCATCTCCTTGGCTAGGGCCTCTCCGATGTAATAATCATGCCGTTCCGCGGCGTCGCCAGGTCCGGAATCGATGGCTCCTGCCCATTTCAACAGCGGGTCCTCTTCCGGCGGCACCACGCTCAGCTCGATGCATTCCGCGGCGACAACCTCCGGCGTCTTGCCGAGCTGCTTGGCGCGTTGCTGCAAGGAGTCGAACACGGCGTCCGGAATCTGAATCGTGATTGGATGCGACATTGCACGTCTCCTTATCCCGCCTTCGCCCGCCGCGGCGTCGCCTTGACGCTCGGCAACTTCAGCTTGACCGCCTTGACCAGCCGATCGATCGCGTCCGAGGGCAGCGGCTTCTCGCCGGTGAGGAAATCGTCGAGGTCGTCCCAGCTGATCCCGGTATCCTCCGCGATCCTTATCGGGGAGCGCGGAAACGCATGGATCGCACGGCGCAAACGGCCGCTGAATGTCCTTTCCTTCATCGCCTCGTCGGCCAGCTTGTTGCGGCGAATCAGGTCCGGCAATTCGTCCGCGATCTGCGCACGCCATTTTTCGAGCTGGCGGTTGCTGACCAGGCTTTCCTTCGCGTAGATCCGTTTTGCTTTGCGTCTTTCCATGTCAATTGCCGATTTCGTATGCGGTCACCGGAATGACATCGAACAAATCCATTTTTATCGCAACTTCCAGTGTCGCACAATCATCCGTGCCGAGCAAGTGGGCAACGCGAAATTCGCGCTCTGAATCAAGGGTTCGCCTTCAGTCCGGCAAGGTGCTTCAAAGCGTCCCGCGCCTCCTGGGTCTGGCGGGCCTGCGGCGCACCTTCCGCGAGTTTCTCCAGCGTCTGCCGAGCCGCGGGGCTGTCGATCCATTGCAGGGCGGTGATGGCGCGATGGCTGCGCAGCCGGGCCGGCGGAAGGGGGGCCAGCTCGACCTTTTCCAGGACCAGCTCCAGGCGGCGGCGAACCTCCAGCGGCGGGTTGCTTGCCAGCGCGTGACGCAGCGCCATGTCGGCGGTTTCGAGCTTTTCGATGGCGGCGGAAGCCTGCTGGCGGGTCTTGAAATCCGCACTATCGAGGTCCTTGATCAGCCGGGCGATTTGCTCGACATCCACCGGCGGCGCGGGCCGGAGGCGCTCGGCGGTCAGACGCACCGCCTGGGCCGGATGAGCGACGACTTCCGCGAGCGCGCGGTGGGCGAGGGCGGCGTTGTTGTTGCCAAGGGCTTCCCACCAGGCATCGAGTTGTTTGGCGGAAGGTTCGGCCTTCGCCGGCTTGACGGCCAGCGGGACGTCATTCTTCCAGAGCAGGATCGTATGGTCCCCGCTTGCCGAGGCGAGGGTCTTGCCGTCGGGTGAGAACGCGAGGGCGCCGACCAGGGCAGCGTGGCCCGGCAGCGTGCCGAGCCGAGCGCCGGTCCAAGCATCGAAGACACTCAAGCCGCCGCGGCACATGCGCCAGTCCGTGTTGCTGGTGGAATGACTCCCCAAGATGAGCCGGCCGTCGCGCGAGAAGGTGAGCGCATCGAAATAAGTGAACATGACCTTGAAGACTTCCTGCCCAGTGGCGCGCTCCCATACCTGAAGGGCGGCGCCGTGGTCCGTGGGCAGCGGGTGGTTGCTCGAAAGGACCGTCTGCCACGACGCGATCCGTTTGCCGTCCGCGGAGACAGCGGCGCCCACGCAAAGGAAACGCGTGTTCGGATGGCGGCAGGGATTGAGCGGCATGACCCGGACGGGCTTGAGCGTGGTAAGGCTGACGAGCCGAAGCAGATCGGGGGCCTTGTCCTCGTAGTCGAGGTGTTCGGAGGCGAGGAACGTGTCCGCGTCGGGAGTCAGGGCCAGGAGGATTGGGTTCTTGCCGCCGAGTTCGTGGCGGCGGATCGATTTGCCAGCGGGCAGTTCCCAGACCTGCGACTTGCCGGCCTGGGTGGCAGCGATGAGGGTCTTGCCGTCGGCGGCAAAGACGAGGCGGACCTCCCTGCCGCTGGGCCCGTCGAGGCGCGCGAGTTCCCGGCCGCCACGGACGTCCCACAACCGGGTGGCGCCGTCGGCGCTGCTGGACGCGAGCGTCTTGCCATCGGGTGAAAACGCCAGCGCGAGGACGTCGCTGTCGTGGCCTTCGAGGCAGCGCACTTCGCGGGAGGTGGCGGGATCCCAGAAGCGAATGGTGCGATCGCGGCTGCCGGAGGCGAAGAGCTTGCCGTCCGGGGCGTAGGCCAGGCACGTGACCTCGTCCTGGTGTCCGCCGCCGATGCGAAGTTCTTCAGCGGTGGCGAGGTTCCAAAGGCGGATCAGCCCGTCCTGCATCCAGCCGCCGCTGGCGACGGCGAGGACCTTGCCGTCGGCAGAAAATCCGACGAGGCGAGGAAGCTCTGTGGTCACGTGACCGCGCATCTTGCGAATGCGTTTGCCGGTGGCGGGATCCCAGAGCGAAATCTCCTTCTCGGTGATGGCGACCAGCGACTTGCCGTCGGGCGTGAAGCCGAGCGATGCTCCTTCGCTGGCGATCTTGCGGAGGGTCTTCCCGGTGGCGGCGTTCACGATTTCGATAGCGCGGAAGCCGGCGCCGCGCCCGCCGAACCTGTCCCCTGGTTGAAAGGCGATGGTGTTGCCATCCGAGGAGAAGACGACGTTGCTGGTGGGGCATGCGTATTGATGCAGCCTGGTGCGCGATGCCATGTCCCAGATGCCGATGAAGCCGGCTTCGTCGAACTTGGCCGAAATTGCCGAGCGCGGGTCCGGTTCGGGAGTAGTCCGGCACAGCAGGCGCTTGCCGTCCGCGCTGAATCCCAGCGTATGAACGGCGTTCGTGCCCAGGGCGAAAGCCGGGAGTTCGCGTCCCGTGGCGACGTCCCAGACGCGGATGAAGTGCTTGGGGCGTTCGTCAAATGCCTTTGCTGGCTCCTTCGCGCTGTCCGCGACCAGCAGCTTGCCGTCGGGTGAGAACGCGAATACCGATCGATACGGGCCGAGGGAGCGCAGCAGCTTGCCGGTGCGCCAGTCGTACAGCTTGACGAGTCGCTTATGCCCGATGGCGACCGCCTTACCGTCGGGCGTGAACGTCAATCCTGGAAAGTGATAATCCTCTGCCTCGCCGAAGCGAACCAGCTCCTTGCCGCTGGCCGTCTCCCAAACGCGAAAGGTTTCGCCGGCCTTGCCTGACCCGGCGGCGATGATGACCTTGCCGTCGGGCGAAAACGCCATGGCGGAGATGCCGCCTGGATGGTGGAAGCGAATCGACCCCAACCGGGCGATGGCCCCCGCCGGCAGCGGGTCGTCGTAGAGATCCACGCGCTTTACCGGGTTCGACGACCAACCAGCGCTCGGCAGAATAAGTCCGGCGGCCATGCAAGCGATTGATGCAAGCCAGCGGAACATGCAGGCCTCCAAATCCGAGCGCGAAAACCAAATTCAATCACGAAAGCACGAAATGATGAAAACACGAAATGGAACATCGAATCGACAAGGTGGAGCGATTCCCTTTCCCTATTTTCGTGTTTTCGTCATTTCGTGCTTTCGTGATTGAATTTTGGCTCAATGATTGAATCGGAACTCCGAACACGCGATCAACGCCCAGATCGCGTCCTCCACGAGCTGCGGGGCCATCTTCGCATCGCCGCTCGTCAGGTGCTTGACGAAACGTTCGCGCTCGATCGCCGTCGGCGGGCGATTCAGGATCGACAGAAACAGCCGATCGACTTTCATCTCCGGCGAATCCTTGCTCGTCAGGATGACGTCCGCGAGGTTGCCTTTGCGTTGCTGGCACGCGCTGCGAATCTGCGGAGCGTTGTTGAGGAACAAGTGCTCCGCGAGGCTGCCCTGGAAGTGGCCCTGGCCGTCCGTCGGTTCGCCGAAGTAGCGCAGCATGTATTCGACCGTCGCGTTTTGCGACTTCTTCGCCCAGTCCTCGCCGTGCCCCGTTGCCACGCCGATTGCCGTCATCAGCTCCTCGGCACTGAGCGGCCGAACGCGGGCGCGCTCGTACAACTCCGGCAACGCTTCCTTCATCGGACCGGCGTCGCCGACTTGATATGCCTCGCTGTTGAGGATCTCGCGCATCAACCATTTCAGATCGTACTTGTGCGCCACCAGCCCGTCGGCGATCGCCTTGAGCAACTCCGGATGACTCGGCGTGCGCTCGCGGCTGCCCAGGTCGTCCACCGGATGCACGAAGCCGCGGCCCATGTACTGGCTCCAGATGCGGTTGGCGATCGCCTTCGCGAAATACGGATTGTCCTTCGCGGCAACCCACTCGACTAACTTCTCCTTGCGCGAGAATGCCGGCTTGGGCAACGCCATGAAGCCCTTTACGACCGGGTCCTTGAAATCCTTGGGCGTCGCCGGTTCCTTGAGATCTTCCTTGCTGCCAAGGAAGCGCGGCTTGACCGGGTCGCCCTTCTGGCCCGGCTTGAGATCTTTCACCGACCCCGCGAACAGGACGTCGCCGGTGCTCTTCTCGCTGATCTTGTATTTGCGTTTGCCTTCGGGCCCGCCATTGTCCGCAATGACGAGCCGAACGAAGAAGCCGGCCATGCCGAAGAAATCTTTCTGCGTCCAGTTCTCGAAGGGATGATCGTGGCAGCGAGCGCATTGCAGCTGGGTGCCGAGGAATAACCGCGCCACCGCCGTCGCCGCCTCTTCCGGCGCGTTGCGGTACTGCACGTAGAACATCTCGGCGCCTTCCTCGTCCGCGGTCAGTATCTTCTGCACGAGCTTGTCGTACGGCGTGTTCTTGGCGAACTCGCCGGCCATCCATTTCGTGAAGCCATCGTGCTTGCGCGTATCGAAGATGTTCTGCGGATGCCGGCCGAAGAGCACGAGGTCCCAGAAGTGAGCTTGCTGCGTAGCGTAACGCGGATCGGCGAGCAACTTGTCGATGACCTTGGCACGCTTGGCGGAATCGCCGTCCTTGAGAAACGCCGTCGTCTCGTCATAGGTCGGCACGCCGCCGGAGAGATCGAGATAAACGCGGCGCAGGAAGACGGCATCGGTCGAGCGGACCGCCGGCGCGATCTTCTCCTTCTGCCAGCCGGCCTTGATCTCGGCATCGATGATCTGCCGCAACGGCTTTTCTTGGGCGAAACTCAAGGACGACCAAAGCAACAGCGCGGTGAGAGAGAACGTTCGCAGACCAGGCATCAGGATTCTCCTGGTGAAAGTAGCAAGGGACGGCCGGTTGTCGTCCGACCGATGAGGCGGGAAGTTGAAGGATATTGTGGCGTGACGAACGGTTCGTGTCAATCAAAATGCGACAGGAAAAATGAAGGCCGCGCGTGGTTTCCGTGAAGTAGCTCGATGCCCCTTGCCAATCAGCGCTTTTCGGTAGATAATATTATCGGTATACTGAAGACTGGTCACATCCTGCACGTAAAACCCTGGTCGGGCGCTCAGGTCCAAAGCGCCCCGTTTCTTCCCCAGCCAAGAGGTACAACCATGTTTCACGTCTCACGCTGGTTGATCGTCGGCCTGGCCGCGATCTCCGTGTTGCTGTTGCCGGGCCCCGCCCGTGCGCAGCACATTCGCCATGACGCCCGCTCTGCGGACGGGCAGAAGATGCTGAAGATCTACGCCAAGGCGGTCGCCAAGATGAAGGCGACCAAGGAGGGCGATCCCGACAGCTGGACCTTCCAGTGGTACACGCACAACGTCAAGGGCCCGTCGGGCACAACGGCCCAGAACAAGGCGGCCGAGATCATGCGCATCTACGGCGCCCCGCCGAGCGCCAACAAGTCCCTCGCCCTCGACATGTGGAACACCTGCCAGGCCCACGGCGGCCAAAACGAGAACTACTTCCTCCCCTGGCACCGCGCTTACATCTACTACCTCGAGGAGATCATCCGCGACGTCAGCGGCGAAAAATCGTTCACGCTGCCCTACTGGAACTACTCCGTGGCAGGCGCCAACCACGGCGTCCTCCCGCCGGAGTTCAGGATGAAGAACGATCCGCTCTTCAAGTCGCTCTACATCGAAAACCGCAACCCGGGCGTGAATGCCGGCGGGTCGATCGACAGTTCGCCCACCGGCCTTTCCACCATCGCGCTCGAAGAGTGCTTCTACCAGCCGACCGGCGGCGGGACGCACCAGGGGTTCAACATGCGGCTCGATTTCGGGTTGCACGGACATGTCCACGTCACCACCGGCGACGGCATGAACATGGGCAGCGTCCAGTATGCGGCACGCGATCCGATCTTCTATCTGCATCATTGCAACATCGACCGCCTGTGGGCCAGCTGGAACAAGGCGGGACGGAAGAACTCCCCGCCGGCGCCCTTGCCCACCGTCAACTGGACGTTTGCCGAAAAGAAGGCAAAAGTGATTGCCAAGGTGAACGACTGGATGGTCCCCGAGACGGAGAAGCACGGCTACTGCTATGATCACTATGAGGCGGTGCCGAAATGTCCGACGACGTTCAATCTCCACCTGGTTGCCGTCGCGAAACAATTGAGGGTTGCGAACGTGAAAAACAAAGACATCAAGCTGGGAGCTGCGCACACGCACGTGAAGGTCGAGACGTTGGCAGTGAAGGAAGGCGCCAAGCCGGTGGCCTTCAAAGAGCGGGTCAAGATGCTGGCGCAGGACAAGCACCTGATTCTGGTGCTGAAAAACCTGAAAGCGGACGTTCAGCCGGGCGTGATCTACAACGTGTATCTGGAACTCCCCGAAGGCGCGAAGGGCGACAAGGCGAAACCGCACTTCGTCGGGCACATCAACTTCTTCGGTGCGGTGCCGCACGGCGACCACGGGCACGAGAAGGTCGACCCGAACGCCCCGGAGCGGTTCCGTTCGTTCGACATCACGGCCCTGGCCCGGCAACTGCACGCCAAGAACCTGCTGCACGAGCATGTTACCGTGACGATCGGCCCCGCCGGCCAACCCGCCGAAAAGTCCAACCCGGTGATCGGCGAGATTCACATCATCGAGCATTGATCGGTTTTCCGAATGCGGCGCGGGATGACCATCCTACGGGTCGCCCGCGCCCTATTCAGTCTCATACGGCATCATTCAGCTGCGCCAAGAAATGTTCCGGCTTCACGATCGCGAACGGAAATTGATTTGCATTTGGCACCTCCAGGAGATCACGGTCGTTAGTGACAAGGTACCTGGCGTTACCGGCTCGGGCTGTTGACAAGAATACGTTGTCATCCGCGTCTCGGCTCGCATCATCGCGCCGTCCCAGGTTAGTCATCGTAACGCGTGGATCGTTCGTGAATCGCCAGCGCCAGGCATTGAGAATGTCCAGGTCCATGCCCAAGATCTCGTCGAAGATTTCCAGGTATTCGGCAACCACCTCCTCGCTCACGATGAGCTGGAGCTTCTTTTCCAGAAGCCAAAGGCGGACGATTCGTCGATTGGAGCTGGCGTTTTTTCGAGCCTTGAAGTTTCGCACAAAGACGTTGGTGTCCAGCACCACGGGAACCCGATGTTTGCGGGCGCTCATGGCTTTCTCTTTCGCTTACGGTGCTGGCGGATGATCTCTTCCGTTTGACTGATAGGGAATGGGGCCTGTTGAGCCGCGTGATTCGATTGCTGCAATAATTCTTCATCATCCTCGCGCTGGAGGAATTCGCGCAATGCCACATCGGCGAGGTCTTCCGGCTTCTTGCGGCGACGGCGCGCAACCTCAACCAACTCCATCCAGATCTTTTCCTTGATCGTAACTTCGGCCATGTCGATTCCTCCGTGAATGGTTCACGACAGTTCCGCGATCGGCGTGCCGTACGGCAGGATCGGCATCGGCCGGCCGCTGTGGTCGAGGAACGACGTGTGGTTGTGGTCGATGCCCAGGTGCTGGAACATCGTCGCCCACAGGTCGTTCGGCGTCATGCGGCGTTCGACGGGGTGTTCGCCGCGGGCGTTGGTGGCGCCGATCACCTGGCCCATCCGCATGCCGCCGCCGGAAACGATCAAGCTCATCGCCTGCGGCCAGTGATCGCGGCCCGGCCGGCCATCGGAGTAGGTGATGCGCGGCGTGCGGCCGAACTCGCCGGTGACGATCAGCAGCACCCGGCGATCGAGGCCGCGCTCGTACAGGTCCTCGATCAGCGCGGTGACGGCTCGGTCGTAAAACGGGAAGCGGAACAGGCTGTCGTTGAAGATGTGGCAGTTGACGGCGTGCGAGTCCCAGTTGTAGGTCGCGTCCGCCGGGAAACCGCCGCCGAACGGGGACGGGTTCTCCATCACCATCGTCACGAAGCTGGCCCCCGCCTCGACGAGCCGGCGCGCGAGCAGGGCGCGCTGGCCGTAGCGGTGCATGCCGTAGCGCTCGCGCACGCGCTGTGGCTCCAGCGACAAATCGAACGCTCGCCGCGCGTCGTCGGTCGTCAGCATGTCGAGGGCCCGGCGGCGGTACGTGTCGATCGCGCTCATCGTGCCGCTGTGATCGACGGCGGCGTTCGTGTCGAAACGCTGCAGCAGGTCGAGCCGAGCATTGAGGTTCTCACGCGACTGGACGGGTTGCAGGTTGCGAATCTGGAAGTTCGGATCGGTCGGATCGCCGCCGACGGTGAACGGATGGACCGACGGGCCGAGATACGCGCTGCCAAAGCTGAAGACGTCGATCTGCTCGCGACCGCCGTCCGCGCCGACGATGTAGTTGGGAACGCCGCCGGCGCGCTGGCCGCGGGCCTTGTAGACCATCGAGCCGACCATCGGGTAATCGTTGACGAAGCCGACCGGCGACTGCGGATCGCGGCCCGTGAGGAAGCGCTTGTGCCCGCCGCCGTGATCGGCGAAGTTGTGCGCGATCGAGCGGATGACCGTGAACTTGTCGGCGACGCGCGCGTGCATCGGCAGGTGTTCGCAGACGTCGATGCCGGGAACGTTGGTGCGGATGGGCCGAAAGGCGCCGCGGTATTCCTCCGGGGCGTTCGGCTTCATGTCATACATTTCC
>JACQFG010000097.1 GCA_016200155.1 Planctomycetota bacterium
GCTCGGGGGCCATCACCTCGGTGACGATCGCGAGTCCCGTGGCGTCGCGCGCCTCGGCCAGCAGTTGCAGGCCCTTCTCCTTCAGGCCCTGGAAGCTGTACGGACTGGTGCGCGGCTTGAACGCGCCCCCGCGCAGGGCCGTCGCGCCGGCCTCGCGCACGGCAAGGGCGACTTCGAGAATCTGCTCGCGGGTCTCGACCGAGCAAGGCCCGGCGATGACGCCGATCTTGCCGGCGCCGACCTTGAGCTTGAGGATCTCGACGCAGGTGGGCTCTTTTTTGACTTCGGTCGAAGCCATCTTGTAAGGCGCAAGAATCGGCATGACTTTCTCCACGCCGTCGCCGGTTTCGAGGGCTTGCTTGGCCCCGTCCCGTTTTTCGCCGAGCGCCGCCACGACGGTGCGGTCGGTGCCCTGGATGATGTGGCTGCGCAGGCCGAGTTCCGTGATCAGCTCGACGACATGGTCGATCTGCTTCTGCGTTGAGCCTGGTTTCATGACGACGATCATGTTGCACACTCCCTCCGGTCGCTTACGCTCCCGGCTCGCCCAATTGACAACCGTGGACTTCGGACCACGGACAACGAACAAAAAGAAAAACCCCCTGAAACCGGCAGGTTTCAGGGGGTTGTCAGATTCGCTCTCACTCACGCACGAGCCATCCGCACTCCTGAATCCCGCCGCTGGGGAGGAGAATACCAATACGCAAAAAAGCAGGCGAACGCCGAGGGGCGGGTCCGAGTTACGCCAGATTTGGTCCATGCATGCCGCATACTGGAAATATATCAGCGCCTGCTGAAAAGGGAATACGCCTGGATTTCGCCGGGGGCAACTAACGCTTTCGACCGGGTCGTTCAGGCTTGCTGGGCGGCGCGATCACGGACGGATACCGGAAGCGCCCCGTGGTAATCTTTTCTGGCGGGATACCGGCCGACCAATCCGAGCAATCTAGTTCGATCACGGGATGAAAGATGATCTTGGGCTGAACCTTGCCATTGAGCTTCTTGCGGGACTTTTTCTTGGTCGCCATATTGCTACTCGGAAATAACGTTGAAGACCGCTGTGGATAGATTGTACTCCACCCACCGATCGACCGGCCATAAACAAGGGGAGCCGCGGCGAGATAGACGCCGCGGCTCCCTACAAATTGTGGCTGCTTCCGACGGCAGCCCGTCGGCTGCTATTGAAGCAGCCACCTCTGGTTACCACTACTCACTGATCACCTCCTTTACACGTGAGCCTCCCCGGGAAACGGCCGGCCACCAGTGTCAGCCGCTCGCGGGCTTTAGCCCCGTCACGCCACGATAGCATGACCCAATGCGTGGATTCTAACAGGGCGCCGCGCGGGCTTCAAGAGACCTTTGCGTGAATTTTGTGGATTCGGAGCCGTAGAGTAAAGGGAACGCCATCGACGACTGGAGTTTTCCATGCAGGATGTCCACGATCCTTACGCCGCCCTTCGGCATCGCGACTTTTGCTTGCTGCTCTCCAGCAACGTGCTGGCGGCGCTATGTGCGGAGATGCAGTTCACGGTCGTCGAGTGGGAGATTTACGAGCGGACGAAGTCCTACGAGATGATGGGCTACGGCGGGCTCGCTCAATTCCTGCCACTGTTGCTGCTCGCGCTGCCGGCGGGCCAGGCGGCGGATCGCTTCAGCCGGAAGTACCTGCTGATGCTGGCGCACTTCACGATGGCGTTGACGTCGCTGGGGCTGGCGCTGGTGTCGATCTACGACGGGCCGGTGCTGCTGATCTTCGTGTTCCTGGCGCTGGCGGGAGTGAGCCGGGCGCTGGGAATGCCGGCGCGGTCATCGCTGATCGCGCTGGTGGTCGGGCCGACAACCTTGGGCAACGCGGTGACCTGGGCGTCGAGCGGCTGGCAGGTCGCGGCGGTCAGCGGGCCGGCGCTGGGCGGATTGTTGCTCTGGTACTTCGAGCCGGCCTGCGCGTACTTCGGCACCGTAGGCGGCTTGCTTCTGGTGATCGGCCTGGTGTCGTTCATCCAGCCCAACGAGGCGGGCCGGGCGCCGCAACCCCGTTCGCTGGAGGCGCTGCTCGCCGGCATCCGCTTCGTGTGGCGCACGCAGCTCTTGTTGGCCGCCATCACACTCGATCTGTTCGCCGTGCTGCTGGGCGGGTGCACGGTGCTCCTGGCCGCGTATTGCCAGGAGATCCTCTTCGTCGACAAGTTCACGTTCGGCATCCTGCGCTCGGCCCCGGCAATCGGCGCCTTCGTCATGGCGATGCTGCTCGCCCATCGCGCCCCGCTGCAGCGTCCGGGCCGCGCTCTGCTCTGGTCGGTGGCGGGCTTCGGGCTGGCGACGATCGGCTTCGGCCTGTCGGACAACGTCTACCTGTCGTTCGCCATGCTCGTCCTGATCGGCGCCCTCGACAACATCAGCGTCGTCATTCGCGGCACCTTGATGCAGGTGCTAACGCCGGACGCCATGCGCGGCCGAGTCGCTGCGGTCAACTCGGTGTTTATCAGCTCGACGAACCAGCTCGGCGCCTTTGAATCGGGCATCACCGCGCAATGGTTCACGCTGGTCGGCTCCGTCGTCATCGGCGGCTACGGGACAATCCTCGTGGTCGCGCTCGCGGCGCTGCGCTGGCCACGCTTGCGCCGTCTGGAGGCGCTGCACACGCTGAAAAGTGAGCTATAGTTTGCCGCTTGCGGCGTAGCAAAGTGATGCACCTGCTACGCTGCAAGCGGCAGTAGATTACTTCTTGGTCCCTTCGAACCCGATGAAGATATTGACATCATTCGCGATGCCGTCGGGCAGGGCGCTGATGCCGAAGTCGGCGCGGCGGAGGATGAAGGCGGTGGAAAAGCCGGTGCGCTGGACGCCTTTCATCTCGACGGTTTTGCCGCCTTTGAGATCGAAGGTGACGGACTTGGTGACGCCGTGCATGGTGAAGTCGCCGGTGACCTTGTAGCCGCCGTCGATCGGTTCGACCTTGGTGCTTTTGAAGGTCATATCCGGATATTTCTTCGCATCGAAAAAGGTGTCGCTGCGCAGGTGCTCGTCGCGCTTCTTCTGGTTGGTGTCGACGCTGTCGGCCTTGATGGTCATCTCGAAGGATGATTTGGCCGCGTCCTTGTCGACGGTGAACTTGCCGGAGAAGTCATTGAATCGGCCATGGACAAAGCTGATGCCGAGGTGCTGGATCATGAAGGTGATGGAGGAATGGGCGAGATCGACGTTGTAAGTTTGTGCGCGGGCGGCGGGGGCAAGGACGGCGACGGCGAGAACGACGATGAGACTGCGGATCATGGTGGCTCCTTGAATGGGAATCGTGATGCCGCTTGCGGCTTAGCGTTCGCACGGCGCCGCGCGAACGCTAAGTCGCAAGCGGCACAGGATATTCTATTGCGGGGACTCCTTGATGCGAATGCGGCGGAACTCGAATTTGCCGGTCTCGGCTTGCAGGCCGATGCCCAGGTTGCTCTTGAGCGGGACCTTCATGTTCTCCATGAACTCGCCGTTGCACAGGCACTTGGCGATGGCGCCGACGCTGCACTCGATCTTGGTGACCTCGACCGACTTGCCGTTAAGATTGGCGACCGGCTTGCCGTTCTGCACGCTGAGGTTGAGCGTGTCCTTTTCGGTCAGGGCCTTGCCGTTGACGGTGGTGGTGACGACGGCATTCTTGACGGTGATGTCGAGTTCATTCCAGTCGTCGTTCTTGAACTTCTTGAGCTGCTTCATTTCGCCGCGGCGGGGAAAGTCGCGGACCTGAAGCTGATTGCCGCGGATGTAGACGCCGCTGTCGGCCTTGAGGGCGGCGCGGAACTCCATTTTTACGTTGTATTCGCCGTTGTAGGCCTTGGCGGTGTAGAGGTCCTTGATGCCCTTGCCCTCCTCGGCGATGATGATGCCATGATGCCGCCGGCGACGCGGAAGCGTTTGTCGCTCGATTCGGTCTTGCCCGTGAGGTCGTCTTTTTCCTTGCCCTTGAGATACCAGCCGGTCAGGTCCTTGCCGTTGAAGAGACTGACGTAGCCTTCTTCGAGTTTGAAGTCATCCCCGGCACTGCTCGGCATCGTGAACGCCGCGACGAGCAGGCCCCCCATGAAGTAACGCATGATCGAACCTCCAAAGACGGGCGAAATGGATGGAACGTGGGTGTATTGGAACAGATGACACGCGCGAAGGGAAACAAAATCTTGTGCCGGTTTGCGATCACCCGTCCAGGTGTTAAGATTACAGCAACCTCCCGCCGGGCATCGGACGCCATCGCCCTGTCCATGTTGGAATATCTGCCATGATGAAATATCTCGTCGTCGCATCGCTGTTCGCGCTCATTCCGGCGCCGTTGCTGGCTCAGACGCTGGACGTCTTTCCGCCGCAGTTCGAGCTGAACGGGCTGCACGAAGGCCGGCAGTTGCTCGTCACCGGCGCTGCGAATCGCGACCTGACGCGCGACGCCGCCTACAGCGTCGAGCCCGCCAATATCGTGCGCGTATCCACGTCGGGCTATGTTCGACCCGTCGGCAAGGGGACGGCCGTCATCCGCATCGAGAGCCAGGGACTGAAGCGCGACGTCAAGGTCGTGGTCGCCGATTTCGATGACGCCAAACCATTGCACTTCGCCAACGACATCATGCCGGTGCTCACCCGGCATGGCTGCAACTCCGGCGGCTGCCACGGGCGGGCCAGCGGACAAAACGGGTTCAAGCTGTCGCTGTTCGGCTTCGATTCGGCCTTCGACTACAACGCCGTCGTCAAGGAAGCGCGGGGCCGACGCGTCTTCCCCGCGTCGCCCGACAGCAGCCTGATGCTCGTCAAGGCCGCCGGCGTCGTCGCCCACGGCGGCGGCAAGCGATTGATTCCCGACAGCGAAGACTATCGCACGCTGCGCCGCTGGATCCTCCAGGGCACCCCCGTCGGCGACGACAAGGCGCCGACCCTCAAGAAGCTCACCATCATGCCCGCCGAGCGCGTCATGCAGCGCAAGCAGGAACAACAACTCGCCGTGCTCGCCCAGTACACCGACGGCTCGCTGCGCGACGTCACCAAGCTCGCCCAGTTCCAGTCGAACGAGATCGCCGTCGCCGGCGTCGATCACGACGGCATCGTCCGCACCTTCGAGCTGTCCGGCGACGCCACCATCATGGCCCGCTACATGGGGCAGGTCGCCGTCTTCCACGCTTTGGTGCCACTTGGCAAACCGATCGCGAAGTATCCCGACTTCCCGGCGAACAATTACATCGACACGCTGGCCCTCGCACGCTGGAAGCAGCTCGGCATCGTGCCATCGGATTTGTGCAGCGACAGTGAGTTCATCCGCCGCGTCACCGTCGATCTGTGCGGACGGCTGCCCACGGTCGAGGAGACGAAGGTGTTTCTGGCGGATACGGCGAACGCCAAACGAAGCAAGCTGATCGATCGGCTCCTTGATAGCCGCGATTACTCGGCGTACTTTGCGATGCGCTGGGGCAACATTCTCCGCAACGCCAGCCTCGCGGGCTCCGAGCAAGCTGCGTACGCCTTCCACGAATGGATCCGCGATCACGTCGCTCGCAATCGGCCCTACGACGAATTCGTCCGTGGCGTCGTCGCGGCCGCCGGCGAATGGCAGGATGCGCCGGCCGTCAACTGGTACTGGCAGATGCGCGACGATCAGCTTCATCAGCCCGTCGCTGACACCGCGCAGGTCTTCCTCGGCTTGCGGCTGCAATGCGCCAAGTGCCATCATCATCCCTACGAACGCTGGAGCCAAAACGACTACTTCGGCCTGGCCGGTTTCTTCTCGCGTCTTGGCCGCAAGGGCCTCGGCGAACCGCCGCCGTATTATGCGTCGCGCACCCGCACCACCGGCGAGATCAACCCGACGACGATGAAGCCGATCGAGCCGAAGCTGCTCGACGGCCCCGTGCTCAAGATCGCCCCCGAGGACGACCCCCGGCACGCTCTCGTCGATTGGATGGCCCAGCCCGATAATCCGTTCTTCGCGAAGGCCCTCGCCAATCGCATGTGGGGCCACCTGATGGGTCGCGGCCTGGTCGATCCGGTCGACGATATGCGCGAGACGAACCCGCCGTCGAACCCGGAGTTGCTCGACGCCCTCGCCAAGGATTTCACGAAGTCGAAGTTCGACGTCAAGCATCTGCTGCGGACGATCTGCAACTCGCGCACGTATCAGTTAAGCTCGGAGCCGAACGATTACAACCAGCACGACAAGCAGAACCACGCCCGCTATTACGCGCGTCGCATGATCGCGGAGGTCCTTCATGACGCGATCGATCAGACCACGGATACGCGCACGGTGTTCAACAAGATGTCGCGCACGGCCCGCGCGGTCGATTTGCCTCACGAGGGCTTCGGCAGTTACTTCCTCGACGTGTTCGACCGCCCGCCGCGTTCGAGCGCCTGTGAATGTGCCAGAAGCAGCAGCGCGAACTTGCCGCAAGTGCTGCACCTGTCGATGTCGCCGGAGATCGAGCGAAAGATCAGCCACCCGAAGGGCCGCGTGTCGAAGCTGATCGAGCGCAA
>JACQFG010000089.1 GCA_016200155.1 Planctomycetota bacterium
AGCGCGACCAGACGACGGTGGCCGCTTCCGCCGTCGCCCTCTTCGGCGTCAACGATCCGGTGCAGGCGGCGGTGCTCGCGCAGTACGGTTACGATGTTCGCACCGACGTCGCCAATCCGAAAGTTCACAGCGGCATCATCTTCAAGGAAAAGGAAAAAGAGCACGGCTGGGCGACCATCGATCGCGTCATGAACCCCGACACCTTCGAGTTTCTCTCGAGCAAGCCGCCGCTCTTGTCCACGCTGCTGGCGGGCATCTACTGGATTCTGTTTCACGTGTTCAAGCTGAGCATCGTCGACAACCCCGTGACGGTCGTGCGCGTGATGCTGGTGCTGGTCAATGCGGTGCCGTTCGCGGGGTATCTCTGGCTGGTGATGCAAGTCGCGGAACGGTGGGGCAAGACCGACTGGGGCAAGCTGTACATCGTCGCTGCCGGGGCCTTTGCGACGACGATCAGCCCGTTTCTGATCACGCTGCAGAATCACACGTTCGGCGCCTTCGCTGTGATGGTGGCGTGGTGGTCGGTGCTGCGCGTATGGGATTGCATTTCCGAGCCTGAAGCGTCAGCGAAGAGAGCACCCGCCTGGCAGCATTTCGTCTCGGCTGGCTTCTTCAGCTCGTTCGCCTTCACGATGGAGATGCCAGCCCTGTCGTTCCTGGCCGCGGCGTTCGTGCTGCTCGTCTGGTGGCGGCCGATGCAGACGCTGATATTCTTCGCGCCGGCGGCGCTGGTGCCGCCGATTGCGTTTTTTGCGACCAACCACATTGCGACGGGACAATTTCGGCCGGTGCAATCGCAGTTCAAGAGTCCGTGGTATCGCTATGAAGGCAGCCACTGGAACCCGCCGCCGGAAGGGCAAAAGAAGACCGGCATCGACTGGGCCAAGGACCACGAGTCGCGCGGCGAATATGTGCTCCACGTGCTCGTCGGCCATCACGGGCTGTTCTCGCTCACGCCGATCTGGCTCCTCGCGGTCGCGGCGATGCTGGCGGGCTGCTGGCATTATCGCGACCTCTGGCGGCAGGCCCTCTTCCGCGAGCCCGGCGACTTCCCCTGGTTCGTGCAGCCGCTCGGCCTGGCGCTGACCATCGTCGTCACCGGGTTCTACATCATGAACGACGATAGCCGCAATTACGGCGGGTTCACCAACGGCCTGCGCTGGCTGATGTGGTTGACGCCGATCTGGCTGACGTGCTTGATTCCGCTGGCCGATCGATTGGCCGCGAGCAAAGGCAGCCGCTGGTTCGGCGGCGTCCTGCTGGCGATCTCCGTGTTCTCGGCGAGCTATCAACTCTGGAGCCCCTGGCGGCATCCGTGGATCTTTGATTTGATGATTGAACTGGGATGGAAGGGATATTGATTGTCTTCGTCTTCGTTTAGCGCCCGCGCCGTCTTGGAGGCCACGCGGGCGCTAAACGAAGACATCAGTTGGTTTTGCGTTTTGGACGGCGCTGCGGTTGCGCATTCCACGGATCCTCCGGCCAGGCGTGCTTCGGATAACGGATGCGCAGCTCCTTGCGAACCTGCTGATACGTGTTGTTCCAGAAGCTGGCGAGATCGTCGGTCACCTGCTGCGGCCGTTGGTTCGGGGCGAGCAGATGCAGCAGCACGCGCACTCGTCCGCCGGCTACGCGCGGCGTGTCGGCGAGGCCGAACATCTCCTGGATGCGCACCGCCAGCACCGGCGGCCGGCCGAGTTCGTATTGCAGCTTGAGCGAACTGCCGCTCGGCACCTGCAATCGCTCCGGCGCCTCGCGCTCGACGGCATGCACCTGGGCAGGCATCATCTTGCTCTGCAGCAAGCCCAGCCAGTCCGCGCGACGCACCTCATCGAACGTTCGGCAACCGGCGCACGCCCACGGCAGCAACTCCCGCAGCTCGTCATCCGTGAACGCGGGCAACCCCAACTCCGGCATCGCCTCGCGCAGCCAGCGCAATCGCAACAGGAACGACCCTGCTGTCGAGTCATACGCCGGCAGCACGCGCGCCAATCGCGTCCGCGCTGCGTCGGCTAACTGGCGCGAGACTTCCTCCGATGCCGGCAACGATGCGTCGCGCTGCTCGAGCAGCAGGTCTTCATAGTAAACATTTCGATGAGCCGTCAATCGTTCGCTCTTGTCGTCAAAGACGATCTCGGTTCGCGTCTCGACCGGCAGCCATTCGCGCTCGATCGATGACGCCTGACGCACCAATGTTTCCTTGGGATCGGCATCGACGTCGATGGCCAGAAAGAGTTCGGAGTCCGACACGCTGCACCACGGAGCGAGCCGAACGCCGACGCCGCCGACCATGATGCCCTTGGCCGGATCGACGTCGCGGCGGCGCGCGACCCGATCGGGAAATGCCACGAGCAACGCTCGCAAGACGGCGTCATCGGCGGAGGCGGTTTGATTTTTTGTCGAGTCTGTTTCCTGCTGCAACGTGCGCAAGAGTTGATCGCGCGCCCGCAGCAGAAACCGGGCCGATTGCGTGTTGAGCGTGCCGATCTCGAACGTTTCCGATCCTTGCGCTTCGTGTTCTTCCAGTGCCGCCACGCGATCGAGCACATCGGAATAACTGCCAGCCCGGCGTCGGCGCGGGATCGGATTCTGCCCGCGCATGAAGGGGTCGCGCTCCGACAGCAGCGCCGCCGCCAGTGCGACGCGCGGCGCCTGGCCGAGCCGTCGGCCTTCCAGCAGCATGCGCGACAGGCGCGGATGCACCGGCAGCCGAGCCATCGATCGGCCCAGCTCCGTGATCGCGCCGGCGTGCAGCGCCCCCAAACGCCTGAGCAAGTCCATCGCGTGGTCAATCGTGTCCTGGCGCGGCGGCTCGAGCCACGGGAATTTTTGCACGTCCGTCTCACCCAGCGCCAGCAAATGCAGCACCGCCCCCGCCAGATCGACCCGGCGAATCTCCGGCAACGTCTGCGCCGGACGCTGGACGTGCGACGCCTCGCTCCACAGCCGCACGCACACGCCAGGCCTGGTTCGCCCCGCTCGCCCCGCACGCTGATCGGCTGCGTCCTTGGCGATCGGGGTCAATTCGAGCCGATCCATGCCGACGGAAGCGTCGAACGTTTGTATCCGCGCCAGGCCGGTATCGACGACCGCCGTCACGCCTTCGACCGTCACCGACGTTTCCGCCACGTTCGTCGCCAGCACGATGCGGCGCCGGTCCTGGGGCAACAACGCGCGATCTTGCTCCGCGGCCGTCAGGTCCCCGTGCAGCGGCAAGACCAGCTCATCGCCGCCGGAAAGCTCGCGCATCGTTTGCCGAATCTCTTGCATGCCCGGCAGGAAGCAAAGAATGTCGCCGTCGGTGCGCGTCAGCATTTGCTCGACCGCACGCGCCGCGGCAAGCGGCCATGGCTGCTGCAGCGAGCGCGGTTCATAAACGATCTCGACCGGATGCAATCGGCCTTCGCTGGATATAATTAGACACTCTGCCCGTGGTGCGGGCGGCTCGCCTGCACTGGCTGCTTCCCGTGCAGGCGAGCCGCCCGCACCACGAGTTGAGTCACCCAGGTAGTGAGAAATCGCCTCGGTTGCCAGCGTTGCCGACATGACGACGATGCGCAGGTCGGGCCGAACGGTCGTTTGCAAAAGGCGAATCATGTCGAGCGCGAGGTCGTTGTCGAGGGCCCGTTCGTGGAACTCGTCGAAGACGACGATGCCGACTTGTTCGAGAAAGGGATCGTCGTGCAACATGCGCAGGAGGATGCCAGGCGTCATGACGATGACGCGCGTCCCCGGCCCGACTTGCCGATCGAAGCGGACATGATAGCCGACATCGTCGCCGACGCGCTGCCGGCGCTCCTGGGCCATGCGGCGCGCGGCGGCGCGGGCAGCAAGACGGCGCGGCTCCAGCACGAGAATGCGGCCTGGCGCCACCTTCGCGTCCAAGAGCGCCGGCGGCACACGCGTCGTCTTCCCTGCTCCCGTCGGCGCACGCAGCACCACCGACGCGTGCTCGCGCAGCTTCGCCAGCAACTCGGGCAGGACAGCGTCGATCGGCAACGGGTCGAGCATGTTGCTTATGATACATCACCGATCGGCTTGACTTTCATCCGCTCGAACCAGTTGTCGTCGTCCCAGACCGCTCCGCCGCCCACGGCGTTGTAATTGTCCGTCAGCTCTTCGCCCGCCTTGATGGCGCGCACGGCGATGAACTTGATGGCCAGACTCTGCGGGCTGGCTTCCCAGCGCATGTTCGCGGGATTGGCATGGTTGTACAGGCTGCCGAAGCCGAGCACCAGCGCGTGCCGATCGGTGGTGTTGTCGGGGACCATCCAGTTGAAGACGATCTTCTTGACCTCCTCGGGCAGCGACGCAAACGGCTCGCCGAGCAGGATGACGGGACATTCCTCGACGAGTTCCCCCGCCGCAAAATCGCGGCGCGCGAACACGCCGCGCCCCTTGGCCGTACCGGTGTCGGCGACGTAAACGTCGGGGGAGTCGAGACGTACTCCTTGAACCTGACGAGGATCAGTCACGGCTATAACCCAACCAGGATGGCAGTTCGGCTTCGCACCATTGCCGGTACTCTTCCATACTTTCAAAGGAGCGATACGTCGCGTCATCCATCACGGGCCGGTACGTTTTGATGAATCCATAGCGTATCCGCAATTCTAGCGGCCGGCGCGCGGCAGCGTCGAATTCCGCGATCCAGGCGAGGCGCTCGGCTTCGGTGGGTTGGTTGATCTCGGCCACGGCGCTCGCACCTCCGAAGGATTGTAGGGGCCAGTTCCACTTCATCGTAGCAAGAGGCCTACGACCTGCAATTGGAATAGGCCCATTGGGACCAAAAATCACCGCTGGGAGGAGCCAAGGCGAAATTGACCATTGCCGCGCAGTGAGGACACTTTCAGTGTGCGGTCCTGAAAATTTCAATTTGCATGGGGGGAATCGAACATGGATCTCAACCAATGGAAAGACGAATCGATGGTGCTGGTCGAGCGCACTGAACCAATCGACGACGCGGTTGCCGAGTTGGAGGAAATCGGGCACGCGGAGCCGGCGCCGCTCAAGAATGCGCCTCCGAATCCGGAAGGTTGGCCACGCTGGCTGTGGCGACACCTGCGCGGCACCGTCGGCGATGCCATCTGGAAGGCAATCGTCTTGTTGCTGGCGTTGAGCATCATGACGGGGTGCAGGGCTGCGTTTGAGTGGGTCGTTGGACGGTTCCCATGATTGGAGGGGACAGAATGACGGTCTGATCAGCCTCG
>JACQFG010000090.1 GCA_016200155.1 Planctomycetota bacterium
CCGGGGCATTTCATCGTGCGTCACGAGCCGAAGGATGGCAAGCCGCAGCTCATCGACGTGTTCGCCGGCAAGCTGATGTCGCGCGCCGAGGCCGAGAAGAAGGTGTTGCAGATCACCGAGCGCGACGCGACCGACAAGGACTTCGAGGCCGCGACGAAGAAGGAGATCGTGGTGCGGATGCTGCAAAATCTGATCAACGTCGCCAAGTCCGAGCGCGACGGCGACGGCATGCTGCGCTACCTCGACGGCGTCGTGGCCATCGACCCGAAGTCGCACGAGGACCGCTGGGCACGGGCAAACTTCCGCTCCTTCGCCGGGCAACGTCTGGGAGCGATCGAGGATTGCGACCACCTGCTCAAGAACGCGCCGGCCGAGGTGCATGAACGTGTGCGCGATCTGCGGCGGCGGCTGGCGTCCGAAAAATAGATGATGCCGTTCGGTAATTTTTCCTGCCCCATGCAACGCAAGGAAATTTGGGATGCGGCGCTGAAATTCAGCGAGTGAGATTTATTTTTTTTGTATTTTTTTGCTGTTACCCGGTGATGGAGTGGGTACAATCCCTGGCGAGCACGGTCGAATCGCCCGGTCTGTCGCCGGCGGCCGTGCGGCATATCACCCAGGGAGACATCGCATGTGCAACCGCAACCCGATCCAGTGCATCATCCCGCCGTACGTTCACGAGCAGTTGACGAAGTCGAGCAATCCGAAGACGCGTGCCCGCGCCATCGCGAGCTTGGCGACGGCGGCGGCCATCCGGGCGACGCGCAACGTCGTCGCGGCGATGCCGACGCTGTTCGCCGCCGTGGCGCCGACGGCCACCAAGCATCGCCTGGTGTACACCGCGAATAACACCCCGGACCTGCCGGGCGACCTGGCGCGCTCCGAGGGCCAGGCCAAAGTTGCCGACGTTGGCGTCAACGAGGCGTATGACTACGCCGGCGACACCTACGATTTCTACGACAAGCTCTTCGCGCGCAACTCCCTCGACGACGCCGGCATGACCTTGAAGTCGAGCGTTCACGTTGCCGACGTCGACGACACGGGCAACTTCGTGCCCATGAACAACGCGTTCTGGAACGGCGAGCAAATGGCCTACGGCGACGGCGACGGCGCCGTCTTTCAGCGCTTCACGAAGTCGCTCGACGTGGTCGGCCACGAACTGACCCATGGCGTCGAATCGTTCACCAGCAACCTCACTTACTTCGACCAGTCCGGCGCCCTCAACGAGCACTTCGCCGACGTCTTCGGCATCCTCGTGCGCCAGTGGAAGAACGGCGAGAAGGCGGCCAGCGCCAACTGGATCGTCGGCGCCGAAGTCCTCGTGCCCGCGCCAACCCGCACCGGCATCCGCAACATGGAGCATCCCGGCACGGCATTCCAGGGCGATCCCGATCTCGGCGACGATCCGCAGCCGGACCACATGTCCAAGTACTACAAGGGACCGCGCGACCGCAACGGCGTGCACATCAACTCCGGCATCCCCAATCGCGCCTTCGTCCTCACCGCCCAGGCGCTCAAGGGCAACGCCTGGGACGTCGCCGGGCGGATCTGGTATGAAACGTTGCTCGCCCTGACGCCGTCGAGCAGATTCATCGACTGTGCCAAGATGACCGTGCTGATCGCGACGTCCAAGGGCGCCGCCGCCAAGAAAGCCGTCAAGGCAGCGTGGAAGAAGGTCGGCATCACGGTATAATGACGGCAGGGAGAGAGCCATGAAAGTCGCATTCACGCAATCGGGCGGGTTCGCAGGTCTGGTGAAGGGCTGCGAACTCGACACCGCCAGCCTGGCGCCCGAACTGGTCGCCGACCTGGAACGCCTGGTGCGTGCCAGCGGCCTGTCGGGAGCGGGCTCGTTTCTGTCGCCCGGTGCGCGTGACGCTCTGCAATACGAAATCGCCATCGACGACGGCGGCCAGCGGGTCGCCGTCTCTTATGACGACACCACGCTGCCCGCAGCCGCCAAACCTCTCGTCGGGCTTCTCAAGAAACACGCGCGCCCGATGAAGCCCTGATGGCCCGATCATCGGGCGAATCACTTTGCGCTTTTCAAGACGGCACGAATGACTTCCGCGTAGGCCGTCACCGCCAAATAATTTCGCAGGGCATAGCCGTTCGAGCGCAGCGATTCCTCCGAGTAATCGCGAAACTTGCTCGGGTTCGATGGATGCACGCCGTCGCCGGAAATCAGCGTGGGGACCTGATAGACGTCCTTGGCAAATTCCTTGAACTTCGGCAGCCGGCCGTCCCAGTCGTCCGGGCGGCGCTTGACGATCTCGCCGAAGTAATCGGTCAGCGGGACGTTCTTGTCGCGCGCGATCTTGCGGGCGGCCTCGGCGAATTCCTTCGACTTCTCGAAACGGCCGCTGAACGGCGGGATCGTGCTCAGGATGACCACGGCGCCGTTATTCAAACATTTGTCGACGACCTCGCGCGTCTTCTTGTCGTACTCGTCGACGCCGAACTGCGTGAGATCGTTGGTGCCGAACATGATGAGGACGACTTCGGGGTTGTGTTTCTTGAGCCAGGTCTCGACGTTGTCTTGCGCCCAGCGAATGGTCATGGAGCCGTTGTTGCCGAAGGCGGGGCCCTTCCACTTGCTCCAGCAATCGGGCTTCATGTAGGTTTTGACGAGGGTGTGCGCCTTGGCCATGTCGTCGGGCATGTTCTTGGGCGCGGCGGCCAGCGGCGACCAGAAGGCCATGGTGACGGTGATGGAATCGCCGAAGCACGCGAAGGTGCCTTTCTCCCCCTTGAAGCGGGCGTGGACCTTCTTCATCGGCTCGACCCAGGCGGGAGCGGGTTTGTCGCCGGCGTTCAAAGGACGCGCTATCAACATACCGGCCAGGATGAATAACAGGATTCTTGCGAGGGACATTGGATACCTCCATATAGCCCGCCATTCATGGCGGGTTGCAGTAGGCACGCCCGCCATGAATGGCGGGCTATATGAAACAGTCCGTCACTTCGCTTCCTTCAACAAATGCAGCGCCGCCATGCTCATGCTCAACACGCCCGTGCGCATCGACGGCTCCGGCACGGGAGCATACAGGTCCGAGTGCAGCGAGATCGGCGGCGCCTTGCCAAGACGCATCGCCTCCACGCGTGCCGGCGGCAGCGTGCCCAGAAAGAAAAAGAAGCTCGGAATCCCCTCCCGGGCATACCTTGAAAAATCCTCGCCGCCCATCAACGGTTCCTGCTGGATCACGTTGTCCGCCCCCAGTGCCGCGCGGAACACGTTGCTCGTCTTCTTCGCCAGGTCGACCGTGTTGTAAAGCGCCGGCGTGAAGTTGTCCTGATCGACCTTGATCACCGGCTCGGGCGCCTTCGCTCCCAGCGCCGCCGCCTTGGCGATGCGCGGGATCGCCTCCAGCACGCGGGCGCGGACATCGTCTTTCGTCGTACGCACCGTCAACTGCATCTTCACCTCGGCCGGGATGATGTTGTGCCTCGTGCCGCCATGGATCGAACCCACCGTGACGACGACCGGATCGAGCGGATTGCTCTCCCGGCTCACGATGGTCTGCAGGTCGAGGATGATGCGGGCCGACAGGACGATGGGATCGATCGTCGTGTGCGGCGCGGAACCGTGGCCCCCTTTGCCCTTGACGAGGATATCGACGCTGTCAACGTTGACGAGGGAGAGGCCTTCGGTGTAGCCGACGGTGCCGTGCGGGATGCGCGTATCGCAGTGCAGGCCGAGACAGAAATCGGGGCGCGGGAAGCGTTTGAACAGGCCGTCCTCGAGCATCTTGCGGGCGCCGGCGCCGACTTCCTCGGCAGGCTGGCCGATGAAGACGAGGGTGCCGCGCCATTGCTTTTTCATGGAGGCGAGGACGCGCGCGGCGCCGACCCAGCAGGTCATGTGCATGTCGTGGCCGCAGGCGTGCATGATGCCGACGTCGTTGCCTTCCTTGTCGCGCGTGCGCAGCTTCGAGGCATACGGGACGCCGGTCTTCTCGACTACGGGCAGGGCGTCCATGTCGGTGCGGACGAGGACCGTGGGCCCGTCGCCGTTCTTGAGGACGCCGACGACGCCGAACCCGCCGACTTTCTCGGTGACGTCGAACCCGAGCGACTTGAGTTCCTTGGCCATGCGGGCAGAAGTTTTTTCTTCCTCGTAGGAGAGTTCCGGGTTGGTGTACAGATGTTTGTACAGTGCATCGAGGCTCTTGATCTCGGCGTCGATGCGTTCGACGACCAGGGCCTTGCGCGCCGGCAGGTCGTAGGGGATGTCCTTACCCGGTTGGGCCTGGAGAGAGCCTGCAGCGAATAGCAGGGCGACGGCGAACATCAGTGAAAATCGCATAGCGTTCCTTTCCCGAAGGTCGATCGAGGGTTAGCGCACCGAAAATTCCGGCGAATGTAATCAGCATAGCGAGGCGAGATCAGAAAAATCCAGGATTTTTCGAATGGATTAATAGCTGCCCTGTATAATCAGATTAGTTGATGCGCAAAGGTCGAGGAACGCTGCATCGGTGCGCGATATTCGCATGATGCGGATCGAAGAGTTGAACGATCTGATGCCTGCCGTCGAGCAGGCGGTTGATTGCGGGACGTGAGCAGAGTTGAGCCGTCGCGAGCCGGGGCGATGAGCCTCGTGATGCTTGGAGCACTCAGGGGGCGCATGCCTCTCGTTCGCTGATGACTTTTTTTTGGAGAGGTGCATAATGTCGATTGGACGTCGTCTTTCTACTGAAGAAAAGAAAGAAATTTTCTCGCATCTGGTCGCCACGCAAGACGCCGTGGCGAACGTGCGCAAGTCGTACGAGATGGTGACCGAGCAGTTCTCCATCAGCGAGGAACAACTGAAGGCGATCGAGGAAGAAGGGCTCGACAACGAATGGCCGCCGTTGAGCGAGCCGGTGTCGGCGCATTGATTTGCCCCCGGAGGGGGTGCCTAAAAAAGCATTAGCAATTGACAATTAGCAATTAGCAATTTCAAATTGAAATACGCGGCTTCTTCAATTTCAAATTGCTAATTGCTAATTGTCAATTGCTAATTTCGTTTGCGCGGACTGCACCGAGGACATTCATGTTCTGCATCTCCATCATCCAGGATTCGCGCCGCCTGGCCCTGGCCGACATGGTCAACGCCAAGCACTTCGGCGACGTGCTCGAGGTTCGTCTCGACCGCTTCGGGAAATCGCCCGAGATCGGCGAGATGATCGCCGCTCGCCCCAAGCCGGTCATCATGGCCTGCCGACGGCCCGACGACGGCGGCTACTTCGACGGCACCGACGAGGAACGCCTCGCCATCCTGCGCCAGTGCATCATCAGCAAGGCGGACTACGTCGAGATCGAGTTCGACGTCGCCGACGACATCCGCCCGTTCCCGCCGAGCAAGCGCGTCATCTCGTACACCAATCTCAGCGAAACGCCGATCGACATCGATACGACCTACGACGAGATGAAGAACAAGCGCCCCGACGTCATCAAGCTTGTCACGCTGGCGCGCACGCCGGAGGAAGCCTGGCCGCTGGTGCAGATTCTCGCCAAGTCGGTGGTGCCGACGGTCGTCGTCGGGCTGGGCAAGCCGGGCATCATGCTCGCGATCCTGAGCCGCAAGCTCGGCGCTCCGTGGATCTACGCCGCCCTCGAACGCGGGCTCGAAGCCTATCCGGGCCAGCCGACGGTCGAGGATTTCCGCGATATCTACCGCTTGCAGGACATTCAAAAGACGACGCGCCTCATCGGCGTGACCGGGTTCGGCGACCGCGAGTTGATCACAGTTGCCGCGTTGAATGCGGCCTTCGCCCATTGCAACCTCGCCTTCCGCTGTTTGCCGATGAGCATCGGCAACCTGAAGATCTTCAAGAAGATCATGGAAGCCGTCAAGCTCGCCGGCGCCGTCATCGACGCGGAGCATCAGGCGTCGATCGTCGAGATCGGCCCGGAGCTGCACGGCCTGGCGAAGGACACGCAGGCCGTCGATGTGCTCATCCAGAAAAACAATGCCTGGCACGGCATGCACACCTCGGGCCAGGCATGGATCAACGCCCTCAAGAACTCCTTGAAGAAGCGCAACCCCGGCGACAATCCGCTGAAGGATCGCTTCGTTCTGTTCGCGGGACTCACCGGGGCCTCGAAGATCATCGCCGCCGAGGTGCAGCGTCAGGGGGGCAACGCGATCATCGCCACCAACGACAAGAAGGGGGGCGCCGCCGTCGCCGCCGCCGTCGGTTGCCGCTACATCCCGTTCGAGGCGTTGTACGTGACGCTGCACGACGTTCTCGTGGTCTGCGACGAGGAGATCGACGAGAAGCTGGGCCGATCGGGCATCCATGCGGGCTACCTCAAGCAGGGCATGATCGTCATCGACCTGACTGCCGGCGCCAAACGCTCGGACCTGCTGAAAGCCTCCGAGTCGCGCGGCTGCGACATCGTGACGCCGCTGGACCTGATGCTCGACCTGCTGGAAGCCCAGGCGAAGACGCTGACGGGCAAGCAGGTGCCGCGCGAGGTCTTGCGAGCGGCGATCCCGGGACGGTTCTTGGAGGAGGAGTGAGGCAGAGTTTCCAGCCTTCGGGAGTAACACTCATGCAGCGTGCAATGCGAACGTGCGGCGTCGTCCTGTTCGTTTGCCTGCTTTTCAGTATCAGCGGATGCTCGTATGCCTATTCCTTCGCACTCAGCCTGGTGGTGAAGGGCATCGATGGCGCTCCGTTGCAGGACGTCAACGTCACGCTGAAAGCCGAGCACTTTTCGGAGGCGCCGAATTTTCCTGTGTCCACGGGGCCGGACGGAAGTGTGCGTTTCAGTTTTCGCGTCCGCGACACCGTCCTTCATCATGACGCGATGCCGAAGTGGTCGCTGTTGCTTTCGAAGCAAGGCTTTCACGACGAAGAGATCGACATCACGCTCAAGCAGAAGCCGGAGTCGCCGAAGAGGGAAACCCAGCTCGTCGTGGCCGCCTTCATGCGGCCGAAGTAGATTTTCCCGTGCAGGCGCCTAACAATGGAAGTAGAGGCTATCATGGCAAGCGTAACCATACTTCCCGTTCCGTCAGCAGGCGGCATCAGCTATTGCGCTGTATCCAACGGCAAGCGTTCTCAGGGCGCAACCGCTGGCGCGGCGCTCGATGCGTTAACAGCGCAAATGGCGGATTCCGAAGGGAGTACCCTCGTGGTCGTCCAGCATTTGCGGCCGGACCAGTTCTTCAATGCCGAACAACGCAATCGCCTCAGCGAGTTGATGGCGCGCTGGCGCGCGAGCAGAGATCAGAAGGAGCCGTTTTCGCCGGCCGAACAGGCGGAGTTGGACTCGCTGATTGATGCCGAATTGCGAGCTGCTGCGGCACGGCCCGGTGATATGGCAGACGAGTTGAAGCGATGAATCCGCTCTACCCCTCAGTTACTGAACGAGCGGGACATCGCTGTGAGTATTGCCGTGCGCCTGAGGCGATATTTAACTTCCCGTTCGAGGTGGAGCACATCCTTGCGAAATCCGCACATGGGAGTGACGCAGAAGATAACTTGGCGCTTGCTTGCCGTGCGTGCAATTTGCGAAAACATGATCACATCAAAGCGCTTGACGTCGGCACAGGTCAGGAAGTTTCCTTGTTTCACCCGCGTGAGCATCGATGGTCAGATCATTTCACCGCAGATATCGCGAGCGGCACCATAATCAGCGTTTCAGCAATCGGGCGAGCGACGGTGGCCTGCCTGGAGATGAACGGCGACGCTCAGCTTGCCGCGCGCCGACAGTGGCTCCGTCTGGGCCTCTTCCCATGATTTCGGGTGGGACCGTGGCCGGGGTCTGCACCACTGACACCTTTTCCATCTAGCCGCGCTGTCCGACGGCAAGCCCCGACGGATCGAAGCGGCCAGCCATATCCATGCGAATGATGCGGAGATTTACCGTTTCGAGATGGGACGGGTAGAGCGGCTCGGCGAAAAAGCTGATCAGAATCGAGCGACGCCGCGCGCCGGTCGAGTTCCGGCTGCCCGCGTGCACCAGATCGGCATCGAACACCACGATGTCGCCGGCAGCGCCCGAGAGCTGCACCGACCGGGACTCGTCAGCGAAGTCGAACGGCGGCTCATCCTGCAGAGGACGGTGGCTGCCGGGGACGATACGGGTCGCGCCGTTGTCGGGGCCATAGTCGTCGAAATAGGCGACGGCGTTCACCGTATCGCCTGGCCGCTGGGCCGACAGGTCGCGGTGCAGAATCTGCTGGCCGCCGCCCGCCAGAGGCTCGCGGCCTTCCACCTGCGCGAGAAAGAACCTTTCGCCGATCAGCGCGCCGACCACGGCCAGCAGCTCCGGCAGGCGGCACACGGCCTGCACCTGCGGATCGAGGTCCACCAACGAATGGCGCCAGTCCGCCCCACGCGGTACGGGCCATTGGTCCGACGCTCTCACGCCCGTATCGAACGCGGCGCGAAGGTCATCCAGCCATTCGGCCGGGATCGCGCCGCGGAGCAGGGCGTAGCCGTCTCGATGGAGTTGCTCGCGATCGCGCTGATGTTTCATGCTGCACGTCAGAGCCCGATCAAGTGGATCATTCGAGCCCAGATACTGGGCCGGCCGCTCATATTTGCCGAAGCCGCTTTTTCCTGAACAAGCAGGTTTTTGTCAAAGCCAACCTCGAACAATCCCTCATCAAAAAGCCAAGTTCCTTTCGAAGGGCACTTATGGACGGCTTCAAATGCTTCCAGTTGTTGTCCAGTTCCGCATATTGAGACTTCGCCGATGGAATATCGGCCTGGGGGCACCCCGAAAAGTTCGGTTACCTCACTCCTGGACATTCCCGGGCGAATCTGACGATACTTTTCCGAGACGTCAGGATGGGGATTTCGAGTCACAATGTAACAAACGCCAAGGACGGCGAGCGCCGCGACGGAAGCTAACAGTATCCATTTTCGCCGACGGGTCATTGCAGGATTCCCTTAACGACATACAGGCTGCAATCAGCGCATCGAAGCGCCACTCTATGCACTGAACCATTTTTTATGCTAACCGGCGCCGGTCAGCATAATCCTATCTATCCGATTGGACACGAGCCCTCGGCCGCCGTCAAGGATTTTTCGCCTGCACGCGCGCTCGGAGGACGCCCGCCGTTGCCGGCGTTTTCGCATCTTTGTACTCACGGGGCCTCAAGCTCACAAGCTGGCAGCTTGTGGCTACATTTCGGATGCGCCGTCAGGGTGAAATTCGCCGTGGTATGCATGCGCTCCCACCCAACGGCTCCCGCCACCTTCGTTTTCCGATTGGTGCGAGGCGGGGGGCGGGTTATAATTCATGGGAAGACCTCATTCACCATTGGCACGATCACCATGAACACCGACGAAAATATTGCGCCCCCGGCTATCGACCATCCGCACGCGATTCCGATGGCGACGCCCGTCTTCGCCACGCCGCGCAAGCGGAACACGGCCGAGCGCATTGCCGGGGGCTTGTGGAACTGGGTGCTGCCGGTGATGTTTCTGTTGTCGCTGACGGTGCTCGTCATCTACACGGCGCCGTACCTGATTTATCACTGGCGCCTGCTCGACGCCCAGGCCGACGCGGAAGCGACCTTCCTGAAACGCCGTGCCGAGTTGAAGGCCGAGGCCGAGCACGCCGACGCCCGGCTCGATCTGCTCGACAAGCGCGTCCATCTGACGTCGCTCGGCTTCGAGGAGCTGGCCCGCAAGGTGTCGCCGGTGGTCGTCAATGTCGTCAGCTATCGCGAGCCCACGGAGACCGATCTGGAGGAGGCCAAGTTCAAGAAGCTGCCCATGGTATATGATCCCGACGACGATCGCAAATACCTGCAGAACGGCGTCGGCTCGGGGCTCATCTACAAGCCGGGCATCATTCTCACCAATCACCACGTCATTCGCCGGGCCGATCGGCTGCGCGTCCAATTTCCCAGCGGCCGTTCGATCGGCATCGATGCGTCGGTCGTCGTCTCGGACATCAAGACCGATCTCGCCGTCATCCGTCTGCCCGAGAACCTGTCGCCCGCCATGAAGGAGGAAGCCCAGAACGCCGCCGAGTTCGCCGACAGCGACAAGGATGTGAGGGTGGGCCGCTGGGTCTTGGCGATGGGCAGCCCGCTCGGCCTGAAGCACACGGTGACGCACGGCATCATCAGCGCCAAGGGCCGGCTGATCACGGCCCCGAGCCGCGAGGAAGACCTCATCGAGCTGCTCCAGACCGATGCCGCCATCAACCCGGGCAACAGCGGCGGGCCGCTCTTCGATCAGCTCGGCCGCGTCGTCGGCATCAACGCCATGATCGCCAGCGACACCGGCCGCGCCCAAGGCATCGGCTTCGCCATCCCGTCCAACACCGCCCGGCGCGTCGCCGAGCACCTCTTGACCAACGGCGAAGTCCCGCGCGGGTTCCTCGGCATCTTCATGGAGGAAGTCCCTCCCCCCGACGCGAAAAAGCTCAAGATCGACGGCGGCGCCGTCGCCATCAAACGAGTCGAGCGCGGCAGCGCCGCCGAAAAGGCCGGCCTCCTCAAGGACGACCTCATCCTCCGCATCAACAAGGAGCCCCTCGAACGCCTCAAAGCGATGCGCCATCTCCGCCAGCTCGTCAGCGACCTCGACCCCGGCACCGAAATCTCCATCGAAATCCTGCGCGGCGACGAACGCCGGCAGATCACCCTCACGCTCGGCAAACGCCCGGCCAACGTGCCTTGAAGAAGAAAGGGAGAAGGGGAGAAAGGGAGAGGGGGAGTAGGGGAGATCCGACGCTTGCTCGTCTTGTTTTCTCCCGACGTGCGGATTGCCAGCGGTAGGATTTCGCAATGCCGGCTAATGCTCATTTCTCCGCGGGGCGATCGTGATGCGCGCAGTACCAGGAATACGTATCCCGCAAGCCAGCTTCCAGGCCGATGCGCGGCTGCCAGCCGAGCGCCGTCAAGCGGCGGATGTCGAGCAGCTTCTGCGGTGTGCCGTCGGGCCGGGAGGCATCGAAGCGAAAGGCGCCGGCATAACCGACGACCCGCGCGATCGTCTCGGCCAGTTCCTTGATCGTCACGTCCTGTCCGCAGCCGACGTTGATGTGTTCCGCGCCGGTATCGAGTTGGGCCAGGTGAACGATGGCGTCGGCGGCGTCATCGACGTGGAGGAACTCGCGGCGTGGAGTGCCGGTCCCCCAGATCTCGACGGTGGCGTCGCCGCTCCGCTTGGCCTCGTGGACCTTGCGCAAGAGGGCAGGCAGCACGTGACTCGATTGCAGGTCGAAGTTGTCCCCCGGGCCGTAGAGGTTGGTCGGCATGACCGAAACCACGTCGAGCCCATACTGCCGGCGATAGGCCTTGCCGAGCATGATGCCGGCGATCTTGGCGATGGCGTACCACTGGTTGGTCGGTTCGAGCGGGCCTTGCAGCAGAGCAGTTTCCGGAATGGGCTGCGGCGCCAGGCGCGGGTAGATGCAGGAGGACCCCAGCAGGATGACCTTGGCCACACCGCCGCGCCGCGCCGCCTCGACGACGTTCATGGCGACGGCGAGGTTGTCGTAGAGGAACTCGCCGGGCCGGGTATCGTTGGCAAGGATGCCGCCGACCGTGGCAGCCGCGTGAAAGATGACTTCAGGGCGATGAGCGGTGATCCAGGCTTCGGTCTCGTTCTGGCGGCGCAGATCGACTTCCTGCCGGCTGCAAGTCAGGAGTTCGCACTGCGCGCGGGCAAGCCGGCGCAGCAGGGCCTGCCCGACCAGACCGCCATGCCCGGCGACCCAGACGCGCCGGCCGGCGAGGCGAAAGCAAGTTGGTTGATCCGATTTCATTTGTGCGCCGCTCCGTATTCGGTTATACTACTTGGCAGACCGACTCTTGGAGGGGGGCCGCCATGAGACGATGCATCCTTTTCCTCGCCGTTTGGCTCGCGCTGCCGGGCTGGGCGGCCGCACAACCCTCGACGCTCGCTCGGCTCGAAGTCTTCCCGGCTTCCCGCGTGCTGCATGCGCCGCACGCAACGCAGCAGCTTGCCGTCATCGCTCACTTCACCAACGGCGTCAAGCAAGATGTGACGCGCCTGACAACCTTCATCAGCTCGGATGCCGAGGTCGCCACGATCAACGGGCAGGGGCAGGTCCGTTTCTGGGAGCCCGGCGAGGTTGCCATCCTGTGTCGGTATCACAAGGTTCAATCCATCACGCTGACCTACGTCGATCCGAAGCCGGGGTTCGTCTGGCCGGATCCGCCGCAGCATAATGGGATCGATCGATTGGTGTTTGGCAAGCTCAATGTCTTGAATTTGCCGCCGTCCGATTTGTGCTCCGACCCGGTATTCGTGCGCCGCGCCTACCTTGATTTGTGCGGGCTTAGGCCGACGCCGCACGAGGTCAAGCGTTTCCTGGCCGACGAGCGCGTCGACCGCCGCAAATGGCTGATCGATGAGCTGCTGGAGCG
>JACQFG010000091.1:0-5886 GCA_016200155.1 Planctomycetota bacterium
CTTCTCCCTTTCTCCCCTTCTGGATTGGTTACTTGGCCTTCTTCTCGATCTTGACGCCCTTGCCCTTGCGCTTGGCCAGCTCGGCCTTGGCGCGTTCTTCGGGGGTCGGGATGTCTTTCTTGTTGGTGGGACGCACGACGATGAGGCCGCCGTTGGGGCCAGGGACGGCGCCGCGGATGATCAGGAGGTTGCTGTCCTTGTCGATCTTGACGACGTCGAGATTACGGACAGTGATCTGGGCGTTGCCATACTGGCCGGCGGCGAGATGCCCCTTCTTGGGTCGGCCGCTGCCTCGGTTGGACGCCATCGACGCGGTGCTGCCGGGCTGACGATGCACCTTCTTGGCGCCGTGGGCGGCCGGCATGCCCTGGAAGTTATGCCGCTTCATGACGCCGCCGTAGCCGCGCCCCTTGCTGGTGCCGATGACGTCGATGTGCTGCCCGACGGTGAAGACCTGGTCCGCCGTGATGACATCGCCGATCGCGACCTGCTCGTCCTTCACGCTGCCGTCTTCCTCGGTGAACTTCAGCTTCGGCACCGGGCCTTCCAGACGAAACTCGCGGATATACCGTTGCGGCTCGCAGTCGGCCTTCTCGGGAACCTGCACCCCCGCCTGCTTCAGCCCCGCACGGCGCTTCGACACGAACTCCGACGCAACGTGGCCACGCTCCGCCCGGATCGCTTTGCGGCGGGCCTTGTCCTTGAACCCGAGCTGAATCGCGGAATATTTGTCGCGCTCCGGCGTGCGAATCTGCAAGACGTTGCAGGGGCCGAGTTCGATGACCGTGACGGGAGCGAGCTTGCCGTCCGCGTCGAAGATCTGCGTCATGCCGACTTTCAATCCGAGCATACCCAATGCCATGATGTGTCCCCTTCGGCCATGCGTCAAAGCGCAGCGGGCCGAGTTAACGGTGAACCGTTTGTCCCGAGGCGAACGGTCGCCCCAGGGGAAATGCTATTATGCGCGCAGCGGGAAATATCGTCCACCGAATTCGGCGGCTCCCTGCCAGGAGTTTTTTCAACGCCCAAGGTCCGTGCGGTCGACCTTTTTTCCGTCGTCTGGTGTGATCAAGTTCCTGAGGGTGCGAGCTGGAATTGATCGACGCAATGGTCCGACAGCACCGTCGACGAACAAAACCAAGAATTCGTCGTCACGGTAATGATTGCCAACGGCGGGGAGCAGTTTGTCTTCGCCTTTGAGGTCAAATGGAATGTCCTCCGGCTTCATCCAATTCACTGGCTCCGCAGCCTCGACAACAAGAATCGTATCGGACGGTCCGTCAGGAATGTTGCCCAGGTGGTACTTGCAGGAGTAAACTCGAACGTTCGGCTCCAGGAGCAGCAAGGGGCGCTGCTCCGGGCGAATCGTCTTGTCGAACATAGACCCATCGCCGTGGAAGACTTGATAGTAGGTCATCCCATCGTTCTTCTTGGTCGGTAGGCGATACACCTCAGGCATTTTGCCCCAGAATTGCTTGTTGTGCTGACTATCCCACGGTTCGTCCAAATGGATCTGTTTGTACAAGGCGTCTTCGCGCAGTGCTGGCAGGAGCAAAACGCGCCAGCTCAGAAGCGGTTGCTCCGTCTGGGGATGAACAATAGCATGGTTCGGCAACCCCTTGAACTGGTCATGGAAGCTTTGCATGGCCAGGCCAATCTGTTTTAGATTGTTGGTACTTTGTGCCCGCGCGGACGCATTGGCAACTTTGAGCCAGGCGAAGTAAAATGTGGCCGCTGCTGCCAATAAGACGAGTCCCAGTCCGCATAGGCATCCCAAACACGATAGGATGCCGCGTTTGGGAGCGCGGTCGCGTTTGGGCCGACTGATCGGTGGCCGGGGCGATTTCGGCGCGGACTCCGGGACGAGGAAGCGATTGCCGCAAGCCGAGCATTTGACCGTCCTGCCTTGCTGGTCGTCGTCAACTTTGACGAGTTTTCCACAAGGACATGGGATGTGAAGGGCCGTCAATGGCGCCGCGACGAGAAAGCGATTCCCACACGCCGGGCATTTGACCTTGCTTCCAAGCTGGTCGTCGCCAACTCGAAGGACTTTTCCACAAGGACAAGGGATGCGAAGGTCCATTGGCACATGCTCGGCTGTAAAGGGAGGTTGACGGGGAAAACGCCGTGAGTGTAACTATCACAAAATCTTCGTGCGGTCTACGATAATCCCGATACCTGCCGCCCAAAGCCCGAAGCGCAAGCGAGGAATGGCGCGTTCGTCGCTTGCGGCGCGAGTTCGGTCCGTGGCGCGCTTGGTGGGCCCTGTTTACGTTAAGGGAGGAAATCGGCTGGCGATCCTACACCATCACTTCCTCGTGCGGCACGCCCGGGATCGGGCATTCCGCGGTGCCCACCGTCTTGCGCGTGAGCGACTCGACCTTCTCGCGCGCCTGCTCCGCGTTGCCGACCCAGGTGCGGTAGAATTCGTAGGGGCACTCGGCGATGCCGGGGCGTTGTTCGCCGGAGTTGATGGTGCCGGTGTAGCCGCGGTGGAGGAGCTTGAAGAGGTGGTTCTGAGCCTGGGCGTTGGCGCGGAAGTCGCGGATCAGGCCCTTCGACAGGGCTGCATACTGGACGCCGTTCTCTTCCTCGCCGCATTCGCCCAGCGTGCGGCCGTCGAAGCCGACGATGGCGGAATGGCCGAAGTAGGAGTAGACGCCGTCGAACCCCGCGGCGTTGGCGACGGCGACGTAGACGTTGTTCATCCAGGCCATGCACTTGCTGACCATGATCTGCTGTTCCTTGGCGGGGTACATGTAGCCCTGGCAGCGCACGATAAGTTCGGCGCCGCGCATGGCGCAGTCGCGCCAGATTTCCGGGTAGTTGCCGTCGTCGCAGATGATCAGGCTGATCTTGAGGCCCTTGGGGCCGTCGCTGACATAGGTGCAGTTGCCGGGATACCAGCCTTCGATCGGGCACCATGGCATGATCTTGCGATACTTCTGGACGATCTCGCCCTGGTCGTTCATGAGGATGAGCGTGTTGTAGGGGACCTTCTTGGGATGCTCCTCGTGGCGTTCGCCGGTGAGTGAGAAGACGCCCCAGGTGCGGTTGCGTCGGCAGGCGTCGGCGAAGATGGCCGTCTCGTCGCCGGGGATGGTCGAGGCGGTTTCGAGCATTTCCTTGAAGTCATACATGATGCCGTGCGTCGAGTACTCGGGGAAGACGACGAGGTCCATGCCGGGTAAGCCGACGCGCATGCCGTCGATCATCTTGGCGATGTTCCTGGCATTGTCGAGGACTTCCTTTTTGGTATGGAGTCGAGGCATCTTGTAGTTGACGACCGCGACGCCGACGGTGTCTTTGCTGCTGGAGATGTCGCCGTGCCACATGGTGGGATTCCTTTGTGATGAGTTCTCGTAGGACAAGCTGCCAGCTTGTCCCGGTTGGATTCAATCAGGGGCAAGCTGGCAGCTTGTCCTACGACAGAATCCGTTTGAAGGTAAGACATGACGCGTCGGATTGCAACGAAAAAACCGGCCCGTGCTGGGACGGCTGATTATAATGTGCCTCAAAGGAGGCACGTATGTTTCACGGGCAACTCATCGGCATCTTCATCGCCCAGCACAAGGGCACGGATCTGCACGCAATCGACAAGGTCGAAGCGGTTGCCGGCCGTGGACTGACGGGCGATCGCTACTTTCTCAAGGACGGCACGTTTTCCGCGAAGGACGGGCCCGATCGCGAGGTCACGCTGATCGAAGCCGAAGCGCTCGACGGCCTGGCACACGAGTATGAGATCGCACTTCAGCCGGTCCAGTCGCGCCGCAATCTGCTGACGCGCGGGGTGCCGCTCAATCATCTCGTCGGCAAGACATTCAAGGTCGGCCCGGTCGTGCTGCGCGGCATTCGCCTGTGCGAGCCGTGCGGGCATCTCGAAAAGCTGACGTGCACGGGGGTCGAGAAGGGCCTGAAGCACCGCGGCGGGCTGCGCGCCCAGATCGTCAGCGGCGGACTCCTCGAAATCGGCGTCAACGTCACGCCATCAGAGCCTGAAGCGTGAACGAAGCCAGCCACCCATTTACCAAATGCACTTCAGCGCATAAAATAAGGTTATAGCGCCCAGTCACATCACATCGCCCGCCCGGGCAGGCCTGTTTCCTCCGACCAGTTGCGAATGCGAGGAAGCCCGATGATTGTCCTGCAATGCAAGCACTGTGGCCACGAAGTCGACGTTATTGACTCCATGCGCGGGGCCGGCATTCGGTGTGCGCGCTGCGGCAATCCGCTGGCCGTCAAGCCGACGATCGATTCCGCCAAGACCGGGATCGGCACGCCGCCGCGGGTTCATCTCCTGAGCATCCTCGGCCAGGGAGGCATGGGCATCGTCTTCGAGGCGATTGATACGAACCTGCAACGCACCGTTGCCCTCAAGGTCATGAAGCCGGAGTTTGCCCAGGACGACGCGGCTCGGCAACGCTTCGTGCGCGAGGCGCGGGCCCTCGCATCCATCAAGAGCGAACACGTCGTCGTCGTCCATCATGTTGGGCAGATCGACAACCTGCCGTTTCTAGCGATGGAGTTCCTGCGCGGCGAACCGCTCGACGAGTGGCTCAAGCGTCGTGGCCGACCGACGCTCGCCGAGGTCTTACGCCTCGGCATTCAGATCGGTCAGGGTCTCATGGCGGCCCATGCCGGCGGGCTGATTCATCGTGACATCAAGCCGGGCAACGTCTTTCTCGAAACGCGCGACGAGAAGGACACGACGCTCGGACCGCGCGTCAAGATTCTCGACTTCGGCCTGGCCCGCATCACGCGCGATCGATCGAACCTCACCAATCCCGGTCTCGTCTTGGGAACGCCCGGCTACATGGCACCGGAACAAGTCGAGGGCAAGCCGGTCGACGTGCGCTGCGATCTGTTCAGCCTGGGGTGCATCCTTTACGAGCTGAGCACCGGGACCGCGCCGTTCGCCGCTCCCAGCGCGATGGCGACGCTCGTGGCCGTCGTCACGAAGCACCCCAAACCGCCGCGCGAGCTGAACCCGGACCTGCCGGCCCCATTTGCCAAGCTGATCCTGCAACTCTTGACCAAAGATCCGCAGCTCCGCCCCGCGACCGCAAGCGATGTGGTCGCGGCACTCGAAGGCATCGGCAACACGCAAAGCGTTTTCGAAGCCAAACAGAATCCTGCCGCTGTCTCGATGCGCCGCTGGCTCGTGATCGGACTGGCGATCCTCGGTACGCTGCTCGTTGCCGCGGCCTGGTTGATCTGGTCGCTGTCGCGCTGAGGAACAATCAGCTCCAGCCCAAGCAGACGCATACAATAATCAAGCATGCAGAGCAAACCCGACCTGGCTACAGGGGTTCCCGATGGCTGTCAACGTCAAGGCACGCAAGGCGCTCGATCTCAAGAAGCTTCGGCTGCCGGCCAGTCCGGTGGTCAAGAAGATCGAAGTGGAGGACTACACCGACACGTCCGGAGAGGACGCGCTGCGCGTGCTCGTCATCATCGACGAGGCGACCGACCTGGATCATATCAACGGTCGCGACGTCGGCGACCTGAGAATGACCATCCTCAAGACACTCAGAAAACACGGGGTTACTCTGTTTCCGTATATCTTCTTTGCAAAGCCTAGTGAACTCGCGGAAACGGACGACGACGAATGAGCATCCACGAAGACTTGTTTGCGCAAGCCGAGGCCCTTGCCCGCATCGATGCAAGGAAGCCCCGGCAAGTCAACCTGCGGCGTGCCGTTTCTTCCACCTATTACGCCGTCTTTCATTTCCTCGTCGAGGAAGCGTGCTGTGTCCAGATCGGCTCACAACATTCCCAGGCGGTCTATCGACATGCACTGGGCCGGGCATTTACTCACAATGTCATGAAGTTGGCCCGTTCGAGCTTCGCCGGCGGAACTCTCAAAGCGGCTGTGATCAAGGGATT
>JACQFG010000091.1:5903-7936 GCA_016200155.1 Planctomycetota bacterium
CGACCCCGGCGGCAACTACGCGATACCAGGCGCAATTCAAGACCTGGCCTTGGCGTTCACGGATCTGCAGGAAAAGCGCAATGTGGCTGATTACGATCGCCGTGAACGCTTTGCTCGATCCCATATCCTGATGTTGATCGAAGCGGCCCGAGACCATGTGGCCGCGTTCGCGCAGCTCCCAATGTCGGATGACAAGAAATTCTTCCTCGCGTGCCTCTGGGCCTGGAAAGAACTCACGAATCGATGACGTTCTGACACGGAGACTTTCCGATGAATCGACTTGTCCTGCTCGCGTGCGCCTTGTTGCTGACCGCATCCACCGCACTGGACGCTCAGCCGGCACGCATCGTCCTCGCCGTCGATGGCAAGGCGGCCTGGCCGATCGTCGTGTCTGCCGACGCGAGTCCGCGGACCCGCGCCGCCGCCCGGATTCTCGCCGATTACCTTGGGAAGATCGCGGACGCCAAGTTCGACGTCAAGGCCGGCGATGCAAGCACAGGTATCAGCGTCGGCGTGGTCAAGAATTTCCCGGCCATCGCGGCGCCGAAGGAGCTGAACAGCAGGGACCCGACGCGAGCCGAAGATTTCTGGCTGCACTCGCACGCCAAGGGAATCTACGTCATCGGCGCAACCGATCAGGCCGTCGAACACGCGGTCTGGGACTTGCTGCACCGCGTCGGTTATCGCCAGTTCTTTCCCGGCCCGACGTGGGAGGTGGTTCCGCGCGTCAAGGAGCTGGCCGTCAACGTCGATAAGCACGAACATCCGTCGTACCACGCCCGGCGGATCTGGTACGGCTACGGCGCCGGCGCCTGGGCCAAGGAGCCGTACGCCGACTGGTGCGCCAAGAACCGCGCGACCAGCGGCATCACCGTCAGCAGCGGGCACGCCTATCAGGGCATCGCCGCCCGCAACAAGGCCGAGTTCGACAAGCATCCCGAATACCGCGGCCTGATCGGCGACGAACGCAAGTCGCACCAGTTCTGCATCTCCAATGACGACCTGCGCAAGCTCGTCGTCCGCGACGCGCTGCTACAACTCGCGGAGAAACCCGATCGTCAGAGCATCTCGGTCGAGCCGGCCGACGGCGGCGGCTGGTGCCAGTGCAAGCAATGCGAGAAGATGGGCTCCGTCAGCGATCGCGTCGTCACGCTCGCCAACCAGGTCGCCCAGGCCGTCGAGGCGAAGTATCCCGACAAGTTCGTCGGCATCTACGCCTACAGCTCCCACTCGCCGCCGCCCTCGATCAAGGTGCATCCGCGCGTCGTCGTGCAGATCGCCACCGCGTTCATCCAGGGCGGCTTCAGCGTCGATCAGCTCATGACCGGCTGGCAGAAACAGCAAGCGACCATCGGCATCCGCGAATACTACAGCGTCAACGTCTGGGACCGCGACCTCCCCGGCAAGCCGCGCGGCTCGAACATCGACTACCTCGCACGCACCATCCCTCGCTTCCACAGTCAGGGCGCCCGCTTCATGTCGGCCGAGTCGAGCGACAACTGGGGCTGCAACGGCCTGGGCTACTACCTCGCTGCCCGCATGCTCTGGGACGTCAGCGAGGCGAAGAACATCGACGCGCTCCGCGAGGATTTTCTCGACAAGGCGTTCGGCCCCGCGAAAAAGCCGCTGAGCGAGTTCTACCGCTTGATCGACGCCAAAAATACGCCGCTGTTGACCGACGATCTGCTGGGCCGGCTGTATCGCAAGCTCGATGACGCGCGCGGTTTGACGACCGACGCGAAGATTCACGCCCGCATCGACGATCTCGTTTTGTACACGCGCTATGTCGAATTGTGGAGCGATTACTCCTCCGTGCAAGGCGAAGAACGCCAGAAACGCTTTGAAACGATGATTCGGCACGCACTGCGAATGCGCAAGACGATGATGATCCACACCCACGGCCTGGTGCGTGACCTGCCCAATCGCGACAAGACGGTGACGATGCCAAAGGAAGCGAAGGCCGCAAAGGAAGGCAAGAACCCGTGGCTCAGCAATGAAGCCTTCAAGCGCGAAGAGATCGCGGCGATCGTGAA
>JACQFG010000092.1 GCA_016200155.1 Planctomycetota bacterium
TCGACGTGGTCGATCAGCACCCGCTCCGGCTGCACGCGGCGGTCGGAGAGCAGCATGTCGATGATCATCCGCGTCCCCTTCAGCTTGTCTTGCAGGTGCGGCGTGTGAATCAAGATCAGTTCGTCGAGTTCCATCGCCAACTCGACGTGCTCTTGGAAGATGATCGACTCGTTCTTCGTGTTCTTGTTGAGCCCGATCTCTCCGATGCCGAGCACTCCCGGCTTGTTGATGAACTCCGGGATCATGCGGATGACCTCGCGCGAGAGTTCGACGTTCTCGGCCTCCTTGGCGTTGATGCAGAGCCAGGAGTAATGCCGAATGCCGAACTGGGCGGCGCGCTTGGGCTCGACCTCGGTGAGATGGCGAAAGTAATCGCGGAAGCCATCGACGCTGCCGCGATCGAACCCGGCCCAGAAGGCGGGCTCGGAGATGGCGGCGCATCCGGAGAGGGCCATGCGATGGTAATCGTCGGTGACGCGCGAGATCATGTGGATGTGCGGGTCGATGTAAGCGGCCATGGCATTTAACTCCTTTATTCACAGTGACTTGTGTTATGTAGATGTGCGATTATCTGCACGATTATTCTCTGGTTCCACTCATCCACATGATACCAAACCTCGGGCGGCAGCGCACGCAAACCATTTGGTTATCGAATCAGTCCGGTGGAATGATTCCGGTTGACCCAGCTACCTGAAGCGGTAAGCGGAAGGCCGAGGCAACCCGGTCGGCCATTTGCTGTGCATTGAACAGGGGAGGTGTCGAGGCGTGAATCGTGGTCAGTAACTCAGCCAATCGCTCGCCGATCCGTTGGTTGCAGCGTTTTGCCGTTTCGTCCATGAATCGCTTCAGGTAGGTCAGGTCGCTTCGAGTCGGTGCCAAGATTCTTGGTGCGTCAACATTCTCTTTGGCCCAAAGGCGGAGTTTAACGGCGTCCGAGCGAGTAATGACCCCGACGTTGTGGACGGCGGTGTGGCGTATCTGCCAGATCAAGTTCATTGGCTCGAATCGCCATCGGTCGGCCTCAGGCTGTTGATTCTGCTTCGGAAATAGATCGAACGACTGGCCTCCCACTTGAAATGGGTCGGAAAGTAACTTCCGGAACCGCTTGTTTGTTTCTTCGCAGTCGAGCCAAGTGGACGATTCGCAGAGTGACTTGCCGAGGGTGCCCTCCGTGACGAAATGTGCAGCCAGCGCGCTTCCCTGAATGGAGAATATGTTGAAACGGTCATCGACAACAAAATCCGCCAAGCGATCGACGCATTCGGCCGCAACTTCCTTGAGAAATCGCTCAAAGGTTTCTACGAGATTAACGAGCGCCATTCCGTAAAGCCGTCCAACGCGCCGCTCTACCACCGCCTGATAGCTTTCGCTTTGGTCGAGCTTTCGCTCCACATATGCGAGAGTCGTCCAAATATCCGCAATCGTCCAATGGTAGTGCAGAATCGGCGCGGACGCCTCTTCGGGAAGGGGTTGCACATGTTTCACAATGTCCTTGATCTTCCGTGCGAGATCAACCGGCGGCCTTGGCATTGGTACACCTAATTCGCCTTCGGAGCGGCATCTTCAAGAAACTGCTTGGCGCTGACACTGTCTTCGACGAGAAACCACTCATGCGACGAACCCTTCCAGGACAGGTGAAAGAAACGATCTTCGACCCAAGGAGCCTGCGGTCCAGGAGACGCAAGCTTCTCGATACGGGCCAACGACCCGATCTTGGTCGAATCAATGACCTGTCCGCGGGCCCCTGACTCACCTTTTGCTTCCACCAAAAGAGGACGGTTGATCTTACGCAGTTCAGCCGCCAACTCGTCGCTTGGACAGGGAATCGAAAGTCTCCCTGTCAGCAACGGATCGCCATCCACGTTCCACCAACTATCCGCCACATGCTGCTCAAGCCATTTGGCAAGTTCTTCAGCGGGAATTTCATAATGCGATGTAGCCTGAATAATCGCCATTGAATTCTCCTTTCAAGTGCTCTCATGCCTTCGCCGACCCGTGCACGGTTGTTGCACGATTATCGCACGGAAACAGTGGAATCCGTGGATAATATGGACAATACGCAGGCCCTCTTCCGCCGCAGTTTAGAACGTAAGGCATTGGTGGGCAAGCAAGTTACATAAGTGTCCCCGGAGAAAAATCGTGCGGGTCGAGTTATTCATGATAGGAGTCTCAAGCCCCAGGATGAGCGCAACGATTCCTGAGGGTGCCCCCGGGTTCGATCCCCGCGAATCGCTGCGCTCATCGCGGGGCTTAAGTTCAATACCGCGGCTTCGGTTTCTCCCAGGTCGGGTCGTAGTCGAGCGAGAAGATCTGCTGGATGCGTTCGGCCCGGCCGCCGGACTGGTCGTGCAGGACTTCGAGCGCTTTGCGGATGCGCTCGATGCGCGGATCGTTGGCGGCCACCTCGCCCGATTCCTGGCCGCGATTGACGCGGTCGAGGATGGCGGCGATGTCGAGCAGCTTGGCACGGGCCTCGAAGAAGAAACTCTCAAGGGCCTTGTTCGCGGGCAAGGGTGCTAATTGTTTGCTCATGGCCTGGCTCTTTCTTGATCAGCGACCACGTTCTGTCGGAATTCCAGTGGGATCAATTCATTCAGATTACCGCTGCGGAAGCCTTGCAGGTCCAGCGTCACGTAGCGGAATCCAAGACTTCGCAGATATCGTACCAAATCGTCGGTTGTTTGGGCGTCGATGAGTTTCGCGAGCCCGTCCACGGGGACTTCGATGCGGGCCAGTTCCCCCTCGTGCAGCCGCACGCGCAGCTCGCGGAAGCCGAGGTTCTTCAGATACGCTTCCGCCGCCTCGACTCGGGCGGTGCGCTCCGGAGTTACCGCGACGCCCGGCGCCAACCGGCTCGACAGACACGGCGAGGCGGGTTTGTCCCACGTCGGCAGGTTCCACTGCAGCGCCAGCGCTCGCACATCGGCCTTCGCGAACCCGGCTTCCTGCAGCGGATGGCGAATCTTGTGCTCCGCGGCAGCAATCAGGCCGGGACGATAATCGCCCAGGTCGTCGAGGTTGGCGCCGCTGCAGATCACGTCACAGTCCAGGCTCGGCAACAAACCTTCGATCTGGCGGTACAGCTCGTCCTTGCAGAAATAGCAGCGCGTCCCGTCGTTCTTGATGTAATCGGGATTGGCGAACTCCGCGGTCGCCACGAGCTGATGCCGAATGCCGATGCGGCGGGCGATCGTTTGTGCTTCCTCGATCTCGGCGCGCGGCACGCTGGGGCTGTCGGAGGTCACGGCAACGGCGTGATCGCCGAGGGCAAGAAAAGCGGCGTTGGCGACGACGGTGCTGTCGATGCCGCCGCTGTAAGCCACGACGACTCGACGCATCGAGCGCAACAGGTCGAGCAAGCGGTCGCGTTTGATTTCCAGCGTGTCCATGGGGTCATCATAGACCGTCAGCCGTTTAGCCGCAACGCCGCAGGCGTGCGCGGACGCCCACGCATGCCTTCGGCATTGCGGCTAACCGGAGGCGTCATCCCAGCACGCGCTTCAAGAATAGCGCCATGCGCTCCGTTTTCGGCCGTTCGAGGATCTCGGCCGGCGGGCCTTCCTCGAGGATGCGGCCATCGCACAGCATGACGACGCGATCGGCGGCGCGGCGGGCGAAGCCGATCTCGTGTGTGACCAGGATCAACGTCAGCCCGTCGCGCTTGAGCGTTTCGAGCACGCTGAGCACCTCGGTCTTCAGCTCCGGATCGAGGGCGCTGGTGATCTCGTCGCACAAGAGGCCGCGCGGCTCCATGGCCAGGGCGCGGGCGATGGCGACGCGCTGCTTCTGACCGCCGGAGAGCTGCTGGGGGAATGCGTCCGCGTGGCTGGATAGGCCGACGCGCTCCAGCAGTGCCGCGGCCTGAGCGTGGGCGCGCTGGACGGGAAAGCCGAGCACGCGCATCGGGGCCTCGGTGATGTTGTCGCGGGCGCACAGGTGCGGGAAGAGCTGGAAGTCCTGGAAGATCATGCCGAAGGCGCGGCGAACCTGGGCAATGGCGCCGCTCGAACTGTGACCGCCGGGGAGCAGCCGATGGGGGCCGACCTGGATCTCGCCGGCATCGAAGGTGTTGAGCCCGTTGAGGCAGCGCAGCAAGGTCGACTTGCCGCTGCCGGACGGGCCGATGAGCGCGACGGTTTCGCCGGGCGGGATCGTCAGCGATACGCCGTCGAGGACGGTGCGATCGCCGAAGCGCTTGGTCAGGTTGCGAACAATGACGGGCCAGGACATCACTTCACCCCCCAACGCTTTTCGAGATAGCGCGACAGGAATCCCAGGGGCACCGACATGATCAGGTACAGCGCGGCCGTGAGCAGGCCGATCTGGATGATCTCGCCGTAGGTCTTCGTGAGAATCTGGTACTGCTTGCTCAATTCGATGACCGACACGACGCTGACGATGCTAGTGTCCTTGAACAGGGCGATGAAGTCGTTCGTCATCGGCGGCAGGATGACGCGAATGGATTGCGGAAAGACGATGCGGCGAAACGTCAAGGCCGGCGACATGCCGAGCGAGGCGGCCGCCTCCCACTGGCCGATCGGCACCGCCTGGATGCCGTTACGGTAGATCTCTGCTTCATAGGCGGCGTAATTCATGCCGAAGCCGAGGATCGCCACGGTGAGCGGATCGAGGCTGATGCCGAGCTTGGGCAGGCCGAAGTAGAGAAAATAGAGCAGCAGCAGCACCGGAATGCCGCGGAAGAACTCGACATAGACGATGGCCAACCAGCGCAGCGGCAACGGACCATAGAGCCGCGCCGTGGCGATGGGCAGCCCAAGCGCGACGGCAAGCAGCATGCTGGCGAAGGTGATGAGCACCGTCATGCCGGCGCCTTCCAGCAGCAGCGCTAGGTAATCCAGCAGGCCGAGGTTCTCGCCGGCGTCGGCGTCGATCGTTTTCGGCGTGTAGAGGCGGTACTGATCCGGCGACCAGAGATGCCAGCGTGTCAGGATGCGTTTCAGTTCCCCCGACTCGATGACGCGGCCCAGCGCATCGTCAAGCTCCTTGGCGAACGCATCGTTGTCCTTCTTGACCGCGAGGCCGTAATAACCCTCCGCGAATGGCTGGCCGACGAGCTTGAGACCCGGATAATCCTTGCGCCGATGGGTGATGTCGTTGTCGGGGACGACATAGTAGATAGCGATCGGCACATCGAACAGGACCGCATCGACCTGTTTGTTGAGCAGCGCCTTGAAGGGCCCGTCCTGATCGTCGAACGGCGACGCCTTGACGCCCTTCGCCAAGAGCAGCCGGTGGGCCGCCGATCCGCTTTGCGTGCTGACGGCGAGTCCTTTTTCCTTGCAGTCGTCGAGCGTCGTGAAGCGATCGTCCTCGGCACGGGCGACGAGCTGCAGCTGGTAAATGTAGTAGGGCCGCGTGAAGCGAGCCTGGCGCAGGTTGTCGGGCGTGATCTCCAGACCGTTCATGGCGAAGTCGACGTCGCCGCGCTCAACGGTCGCGATGAGGCTGGAGAACTCGGCATGACGGTGTTCGATCTTTCTGCCGAGTTCCTTTTCCAGGGCGTGCATCAAATCGACTTCGAAGCCGATGAAGCCGTCGGGAGCGTCTTTGCTGGGGATAATGTAAGGGAGGCCGCCTTCGAGGTCGGTGCCGCACTTGATGGGCGGTCGATCCTGGGCCGGCGATGTGGAAGGGAACAAACACAACGATGTGAGTAGAAGGGTGAGGCAACGTCTGTTCAACGATCGGGCCCTCCGCGCATTTGGGGCGAGATTGATAATTGATGTTATCGGAATTGCGTGCGATGTGAAAGAGGATTTTTTTCTTACCGTTTGGCGTGGTGCGGGCGGCTCGCCTGCACGCTTTCGGCGTGTAGCCGCTGTTGTGCAGGCGAGCCGCCCGCACCACGGCAGACGGCTAATCCTGGCGCAGCACGACCGGGATTGCCAGCACCATCGCCGGTTCGATGAGCTGCACGCGCACGACGGCGTTGCCCGACGCTGCCTTCGCGGGATCGACGCGAATCCGCAGCGTCGCATCGTTGCCGGGGCCCGCTGCCCAGGTGCATGTAATGCCGGGTTGATCCGCCTCGGCGCTGCCGACGCGTATCGCCTTATCGCCGAGCGCGCGCAGCCTGACGAGCTGCGAGCCGGCGCCGCGAATCTCGACCTTGTCGGGCGACGCGCTCACCTCGGCGCGGTTGGCGCGGATCAGCGTGATCGGCACTTGCAGATGGCGATAATTCGGATCGTCGGTGTAGATGTTGAGCATCTCCTCCTGCCGTGCCGCCGTCAGCGCGGATCGGCTGACTTCGAGCGTGACCTTCGTGACGCCGCCGTCCGTCGGGTGAAGGTGAACGCGAATGGCCGGGGACGACGCGAGCACCGATACGACCTTCAATGACGTCGCGCGGTGGTCCTTGATCGTCAGCTCCTGCTTAAGTGTGGTCTCGACGGTGAGCGCGACGATCGATGGCTCGACGGTCACCTCATTGCGAATGGTGGCCGCGACGATCAGCGCGACCTCGGCGGTGCGATCGGCCTGGCGGTATTGCACGTGGGCCTGCCAGGTTCGGCTGCCGTTGGGCTGGCCGAGCGTGCGCAGGTTCATGAGCAGCATGCCTTTTTCGCCCGGTTGATACGTGCGTTTGTCGAGCACCGGTTGCAGGCAGCCGCAGCCCAGGCGGATATCGGTGATCGTGATCGGCTCGGCCGCCTCGTTGACGAAGTCGAAGCGGTGCTGATAGACCGGACCGCCGCGCAGTTCGCCGAGGTTGGCGGTCAGCTGCGTGAATCGCAACTGGGCGTCCGCGAGCGCAGGGAACGCGAGTATCAGGACGAGTGCGAACCAGGGCCGTTTGGTCAACATGGGAGGGTTCTCCGTTCTCAAGGGGAACGGAAGATAGCGACGGCGGGATTCAAATACAAGAGTCAAAAACCCAGTATGACGTTGTATGACCTGAACTCCCATGACCGTCAACAAACGGTTCTTTTCGGTCCGTGACGGCATGGCTCTCCGTCAACAAACGGCTTTTAGGGGAGCTGCCATGATCTGGCACTTCCCCCCGACACCCCTGCGAGTTGGGATTTCCTCGAAAA
>JACQFG010000093.1 GCA_016200155.1 Planctomycetota bacterium
GAACACAACTGGAATCGTTAGCGATGTCCGTCTCATAAGTTGCTGAGGAGTTGATTCGTAGCCGCGTTCGCCAGAACGCGGGTTTTCAGTTGATTCGTAGCCGCGTTCGCCAGAACGCGGGACAGATCGCCCGCAAGAACCCGCGTTCTGGCGAACGCGGCTACAAGTCAACTGCTCAGCGATTTACGAAACGGTCATCTAGGTTGCATAATAGAACGCCTCACGAAGGTGTCTTCCATAGCCCCCAGAGGAATTGACACCATGACGCCAAGGGGTACATAGCCGTTCGCCCTGCTCTGGTTTTGCAGGAGGCTGGTGAAGAGTTGGCCGTAGCCGGCGTAAACGCTGATGTCGATGCCGTTGCGGAGCTGGTAGCCGAGCTTTGCGTACACTTCATAGCCGCCGACAAACGCCTGGGTGCGCGGCGCCCCCTGAATGATGGTCTGTTGCTTGGCGGGGTCAAATCGCGATTGGCTGACGTCCGCGTTGGCGCCGCCGAATTGGCCGCGCACGCCCATGCTGCATTGTATCCCGCCGCCAGGTTGGCCAGCGAAAATAGGCTCGTCGGATATTGAGAACACGAAGAAATTGACTTTGCGTTCGATCCCAATCTCGCAGAGGTTGAAGTTGGCGTGATTGATGTTGAAGTCCTTGCCGCCGGGCTGATTGAGCTGCACGCCGTTTCGGCCGTCCAGCCACAGGTAGCGATAGTCGATGATGGCGTTCCAGGACACAACGCCGCCGAGCGGCGATTCGCGCACGGGGCCGATCGGAATTCCCAGACCGATGCCGGTGCTGACGCCGCCGTTGAAGCGGTCGAAAAGCGGTCCGTGGCCGGGAATGACAGCTTCCACATCCCCGAGCACAGACAACGGCCCGCGTGGATTATCGTCAATTCCTTCGGGAAAGCGCGGCAGAGCGAGAAAGCGGTACGTGCGCTCGGTAAGGGGGTCTGAAGGGGTAGGTTGCGAGAACGCGGCGTTGGCGGTGCATAAGCACGCCACGCACGCTGCGACAAGACGCGTCCTTGCGGTAAACATGATCGATCTCCGGAAGAGTGATCCTCACTCGGCATCATGCGTTTCATCGGACCGGACCGCCGCTGTGAGCACGAAAAGGCTCAGAAACGTGGCCAGGGGATCATTACCGCGCGAAGATTTTCAGTCAAAACCGATTGTGCGGGGACCGTGGCCGGGGTCGGTACGCCGACCCCGGCGAACCCGGTCAGGGCGGGCCTAATCACGGGCCATCATGAGCGCGGCAAAGAAGGTGAGATGAATTGCGTCCAGGGTGCACCAGGGTCGGAGTACCGACCCTGGCCACGGTCCCCCATCACGCCGAGCGTGATGTCTACGATTGCGGCTCGGCCGCGTTAAGGGACCGTGGCCGGGGTCGGTACGCCGACCCCGGCGAACCCGGTCAGAGCGGGGTCCCGGGTTCGCCGGGGTCGGATTACCGACCCCGGCCACGGTCCTCAAGAAACCAGTTTTGATTCCTTTTCGCCCTTCACCTTTTCCCCCTTTGGCATCGGATTGCCGCCGTAGCGCTGGATGACGTAGTAGAAGACCGGCGTCAGGAAGATGCCGAAGAGGGTCACGCCGAGCATGCCGGCGAAGACGGCGAGGCCGAGCGATTGGCGCATCTCGTGGCCGGCGCCGGTGGCCAGGACCAGCGGGACGACGCCGAGGATGAACGCGAACGACGTCATCAGGATGGGCCGTAGACGCAAGCGCGCTGCTTCGAGCGTGGCGGGCCAGGCGTCTACCCCTTCCTCGCGGCGGAGCTTGGCGAACTCGACGATGAGGATGGCGTTCTTGCTCGCCAGGCCGACCAGGACGACGAAGCCGATCTGCGTGAAGATGTTCACCTCCATGCCCGCAAACACAACGCCGCTGACCGAGCACAATAAACACATCGGCACCACCAGAATCACGGCGAGCGGCAGCGACCAGCTCTCGTACTGGGCGGCCAGCACCAGGAAGACGAACATGACGGCGAGCAGGAAGACGAACATCGCCTTGTTGCCCGCTTCGAGCTGGAGGTACGTCAGCTCGGTCGATTCATACGCCATGGAGCGCGGCAGGTGGTGCTCGGCGATCTGTTCCATGATGTCGATGGCCTGGCCGGAGCTGGTGCCGGGCGTCGGGTTGCCGGTGATGGCGGTGGCGGCGTACATGTTGTAGCGCATGACCATGACGGGGCCGACGGTGTCGCGGACGTCCATGAAGGTGCCGAGGCGGACCATCTGGTTGTTGTTGTTGCGGACCTGGAGCTGGGCGATGTCGGTGATCTTGGTGCGGTATTTCAGGTCGGCCTGGATGTTGACCTGCCAGGTGCGGCCGAACTCGTTGAAGTTGTTGATGTAGTAGGAGCCGAGGTAGACCTGGAGGGTATTGAAGACGTCGGAGATGCCGACGCCGAGGGCGGCGCACTTGGAGCGATCGATTTCAAGATAGAGCCAGGGGGTGTTGGCGCGCGAGCTGTGGCCGAGCCCGGTGAGGCGGTTTTCGGTGCGTTCGTTGCCGTGGGCGACGATGTTGTCGCTGATGCGCTGGAGTTCGACGGGCCCGAGGTTGCCGCGGTCCTCGATGATGATTTTGAACCCGCCGGTGGTGCCGAGGCCGTCGACGGGAGGCCCGCCGAAGACGGCGATGGCGGGCCCGGGGATCTGCTCGGCACAGCGTTCGCGCAGCTTCTCGGCAATGGCCTCGGCGCTGCGGTCGGCGGCATGGCGTTTGTCGAACGGGTCGAGCATGATGTACATGGAGCCGAGGTTCGGGGCGTTGGCGTTGAGGATGAGCGACTGCCCGGAGACGCCGACGGTGTGGGCGATGCCGGGGATGCCGGGATAGCGTTCGGGGTTGTTCGTGTCGCCGCGGGCGATCTTCTCGATGATGCTCATGACGCGCTCGGTGCGATCGACGGAGGCGGCATCGGGGAGTTGCACGGTGAGGATGAGATAACCCTTGTCCTGCTGCGGAATGAAGCCGGTCGGAGCGGTGACGAACTGCACGCCGGTGAGGATGAGCAAGCCGCCGTAGCCGATGCAGATGATGACGCTGATGCGCAGGATCTTGCCGACGGCGAATCCGTACCATTCGGTCAAGCGATCGAAGAAGCGATTGAAGGCGCGAAAGAAGGCGCCGAGCACCTCGTTGACCGGCTTGATGATGAACCAGCCGAGCGCCAGGCCGATCAATAGGCCGGGCACGAAATACGCGAGCATGGCGAGCGCCGATTGCCACATCGGCAGCTCGGGGAACTCGTCGGACGGCGCATGGCGTGGGATGACCTCGAACGTCACCGTGAATCCGGTGATGTCGGTGATCACGACGTCGGGGAGCCCGAACCAGCCGGCGACGAGTTTGGGGAGCAGCCAGAGCGTGGCGATGCCGGCGAGGAACCCGAAGATCCACCAGGGCAGGGCTTCACGCTTCAGCTCGTGGGTCCCCTCCGTTACTTCGGTCTGGAAGATGAGCACGGCCCGCGACGGCGTCATCGTGATGGCGTTGATCGCGGAGATGATCGTCGACACGGCGACGGTGATCGCAAACTGGCGGAAGAACTGCCCGGTGATGCCGCCCAGGAAACAGCACGGGATGAAGACGGCACTGAGGACGAGCGTGATCGCGAGGATCGGGCCGGTGATCTCGTTCATCGCCTTGATGGTGGCGTCGCGCACGTTGAGCCCGGTGGCGATCTGGCGTTCGATGTTCTCGAGGACGACGATGGCGTCATCGACGACGATGCCGATGGCGAGGACCAGGCCGAAGAGCGTCAGGTTGTTGAGCGTGAAGCCCATGGCCGCCATTATCGCGAAGGTGCCGATCAGCGACACGGGGACATCGATCATCGGCAGGATCATCGCCCGCCAGTCTTGCAG
>JACQFG010000094.1:0-7236 GCA_016200155.1 Planctomycetota bacterium
CGTTATATCGTCAAAGAAAACGCAGCGACAGACAGAAACGCTGCAATTTCGTCGCCTTCTGAGCTCGAAGCGCAAGCGAGGGCGTCAGGCGTCGTCCCTCGCTTGCGCTTCGGGCTCAGGAAAGCAGGCCGCGCAGGTATTTGACGCTCTGCGCAACGGCACGATCCTCGTCGCCGTTGAAATCGGGATGCAGAAAGTCGACCTCGATCGCCAGCAGGCCGCGGTAGCGCGCCTTGCGCAGAAAACCGAGCACCTTGGCGATGTCGATCAGCCCCGCGCCGGCAGGGACGCTGGGCCAGAAGCTGTAATCGCGTGGATTGCCACGGCGAACGCCGAGGTCCTTGATGTGGGTCGCCTTGACGAGCGGGGCGAGACGTTCGGCGACGACGACGGGGTCCTCGAACATGCGCAGGTTGTTGCCGGTGTCGAGGCAGATGCCGAGCCAGGGGGAATTGACGGTGGTGATGACATCGGCGATCTCCTCGGACAAGAGGTCGATGTGATTCTCCATGGCGAGAACGACACCATGCTTCTCGGCCGGCCCGACGAGCGTCTTGAGCATCGCGACGAGTCGGCGCTTGTGCATCGGCCAGGACGCGGGGCGCGTGCGCCGGCTGCCGCCGACGATGCGCATGACGCGGGCGCCGATGCGCCGGGCGTGGGCGATATGCTGGACGAGGTCCTTGGCAGCGGCGCGGTCGGTGCCGGAACGCAGGCCGTTCGCATGGCCCCAGGCCCAGACCCGCTCGAAGCCGTACTCGTCGAGCTTGTCGCGCAGCTCATCGAGGAAGCGCTCTTCGAGTGGCGGCAGGAAGCACGATTCGATCGACACGCCGTCGACGCCATGCTTGCGTGCCCGTTTGAGAAAGTCCCAGACGGTCATGCGCGTGCCGGGATCGGTCTGCAGGCCGGGATAGATTTCGCCGAAGTAGCGGTGATAGCAGTAGGAGTCGATGGCGAGCTTCATGGTAGTTTGGTGAGTGGTGAGTTTGGTGAGTGGTGAGTGGTGAGTGGTGAGTGGTGAGTCGGGGTTGCAATACCACTCACCACTCACTACTCACCACTCACCACCTTGGGTTTCCAGTTGACGAAGTAGACGGCGCCGTCGAGGCGCGTGAGCTGCCGCGGGTCGCCGCCGTCGGCCGAGACGATGAAGAGCTGCGAGTGCTTGCCTTCGAACGACACGAAGGCGAGCTGCTTGCCGTCGGGGCTCCAGCGGACGCGGCCGCACGGCGTTTTGCGGTGCGTGACCTGCCGCTGGCCGCTGCCGTCGACGTTCATGACGCAAACGTTGGGCACATTGTCCTTGACAGCGATGTAGGCGATGCGTTTGCCGTCGGGCGAGATGTGCGGTCCGTCGGTGGAGCCGTGGCGATCGTTGGCGGAGAGCTTGAACTCGACGTAGCGATTGCCCTGGGTGAGGCGCCGGAGGTTCTTGCCGTCGGGGTCGATGCGATAGACGTCGCCGTCGCGGCGAATGAAGACGATCGTCTTGCCGTCCGGCGTGAACTGCGGCACGAAAGATTCGGGATGATCGGGCGTTAGCGCGATCGGCTTGCCGTCGGGCAGGGCAGCGATGAGGAGCCGATAGCCGCGGGCGGGGCCGGAGAAGACGACGCGATCGCTGCTGGGGCTGAGGGCGGCCATGTAGATGTAACCCAGATGCGGCGCGATGAGGCGCGCGTCGGCGCCGTCCGGTTTGGCGACGGCGACGCGGCCGCTGCTGCCGTCGTGTACCGTGTACAGCATCGACTTGCCGTCCGCGGAGAGCGCGTAGCCGAACGCGTCCTTCCATTGCTTGCCGAGCGGATCGCCTTGCGTGAGATTGACGACGCCGGCGCCATCGGGCCGGCAGCGATAGACGTGCGATCGGCCGGTGGTGTTCGACTGGAAATAAATCCACGCCGCATCGTGGCTGAAGGCGGGGAAGTCGGTGTTCTTGCCGAGCTGGACGATCTTCTTTTGGCCCGTGCCGTCGGCGTTGATCGTGTAGACGGCCCCGACGGTCGGCGTGGTCTCGACGCCGCCGGGAATGTCCTTGGAGTAATAGTCGCCCTTCCAGGTATGCACGGAGAAGACGAGGGCGGGCTGTTTGTCTTGCGCGAGAACACCGCCGGTCAGGGCGAGAAGCGACAAGGCGGCCGTGATGATGTTTTTCATGATCGATCCCGCCATTTGCCTGGCGAGCCGAGCCCCGTAAGGGGCCGGTTGCCGATGGAGACACATGATGGATATCACCGGCAACCGGCCCCTTACGGGGCTCGGCTCGCCAACTCCATTTCACACCCCCGGCATCGCCTTCTTCAGCGGCTGCAGCAGGCACAGCAGCACGACGGCGATCACCAGTGACAGTCCGCTCAGGACGATCCAGAAGGTCGAGTGCAGCCAGTCGTCCCAGTAGACGCCGATGACGGTGAGCTTGTTGCCGATCCCGCCGGCGACGAACCAGCCGCCCATCATCAACCCGAGATGCCGCCGCGGCGCGACTTTCGCCACGAGCGCCAGGCCCATCGGCGAGAGCATCAACTCGGCCAGCGTCAGCACGGCATAGGTTGCGACCAGCCACGCCGGCGAGACCTTGAACGCGTGCAGCATGTCATCGGTCGCCTCCGTTTCGCCGACACGAGCGCCGGCATACAGCACCAGGAACGCGGCACACGTCAGGAACATGCCGATCGCCATCTTCATCGGCGTCGACGGTTCCAGGCCGTTGCGGTCGAGCCACTTCCAGAACCACACGAGCGGGAACGTCAGCGTCACCACGAAGAACGGGTTGATCGCATGGGCGATGACGCCGGACATCTTGAACTCGCTGGGCGCGTCGTCCCAGAACATGACGGTCCGCTTGGCCGCCGTGACGCCGGTCTCGAGGGTGGACCAGTCGGTGTTCTTGTTGGCCCAGTAAGTCATCGTCGAGCCGTTCTGATGGAAGACCATCCAGAAGACGATGACGATGGCGAAAATGACAAGCAGGACGCCGATGCGCTTCCAGTCGGGAATCGCGTCGATCGGATTTTGAATCGACACCGGCGCCTGAGGCGAGCCGAGCCGCGTAAGCGGCCGGTTGTCGGCGCCCGCGGCAGGCTCGCCCGGCTTCATGCCCATCGTCACGGCAGCTGCCTGCACGCCATGCTGGTGTTCGCGGTCGGGCGGGATGTCTTCGGTCACGGCCGTCGCTTGGACCATGTCGTCCGAGGGCAGCACCGGCATGAGCATCGGGTCCTCGACGTCGTGCTTGAACTTCCACAGGATCAGCACCGAGATCACCATGCCGCCCGCCGCGACCGCGAAGGCCGGATGGTAGCCAAAGGTCCCGCGCACGAACTCGGCACAGATCGGCGCCAAGAGGGCGCCGACGTTGATGCCCATGTAGAAAATGTTGAAAGCACTTTCCTTCATGCCGCTACCCGCGGGATAGAGGTTGCCGACCATCGCGGAGATATTCGGTTTGAAGAATCCGTTGCCGATGACCAGGCAAACGAGAGCGGCATAGACGATGGGCAACGAACGGAACGAAAGCAGGAGGTGCCCGGCCATGAAGAAGACGCCGCCGATCATGACGGCCCGGCGAAACCCGAGCTTCCAGTTCGCCAGGAACCCGCCGATCAGCGGGCTGGCATAGACGAACATCATATAGTTGGAATAAAGCGTGGTGGCGTCCTTATTGGTCCAACCGAAGCCTTCGTTTTCGTCCTTGAGATAAAGCGTGAACATCGCCAGCATCGAGTAGAAGCTGAAGCGCTCCCACATCTCGGTGGCGAAGAGGACGTAGAGCCCGCGCGGGTGCTTTTCCATCGCCGTTTGCATTCTGAACCTTTCATTGATCAAGAAGGAGAGAAAGGGAGAAGGGGAGAAAGGGAGTAACAGACCATCGATGCGCTTTCTCCCCTTCTCCCCTTCTCCCCTTCTCCCTTTCTCCCCTTCTTCATCATCGCGCCGCGGCGATGTTGACGTAGCAGTGTACGTGCGGCAAGACGCGGTAGTTCCACACGAAGCCGGGGCCTTCGAGGCGCCAGAAGTGCCAGCGGCGGTTGTCGGTGGCATTGCGGTCGCCGTAGAAGGCCAGGTGCATGCGTTTGAGTCCGCCGTTGCGCCAGAGGATCTCCATGACCTCGTCGGAATCGGCCTTGCGGTACGGCGACAGGATATCGCGCATGACCGAGGTGACCAGGCGGCGCTGATCGGAACTCAAGTCGGCGATGGAGACGCCGGGGAACGAGCCGTTGCGATGCTGGACGGAGCGGTATTGCTCGCCGGGGGTGCCGGTGAGCACGGCCCGGCGGCGCTGATCCTCGTTGAGGCCGTCAAACAGGCTGACGACGCTGCGGGTCTGGGCGTTGAAGGCATTGCGGGCGCTGTAGCCGTCGGGGGAATGGCCGTAGTACATGGGCCCGCCGAAGGCCGCGTCGGGCTCGGAGTTGCCGTCGCAGCGCAGGGTGAGATGATGGGCGGTGAGGACCCAGGCGTACTGGCCGCTGCTCGGATCGCCGAAGATGTTCGCGGCCGCGCCTCCCAGGCCGCCGCGGGTATCGGACTGCAGGACGCCCAGGACGCGGCGATAGCTGTCATCGTCCGCACTGATCGCCCGCAGGATGCGCTGCACGAGTTCCTGCTGCGGCGGGGTGAAGACCTGGCTGACGGTCCGTCCGTAGGCGCTGTTGGACATGCGCAGGCGGACGGGCAACTGGCCGGCGCCGCCGCCGTGGTTCCAGGGATAGACGACCTGCGTTTTCTGCTCGGCGCTCATGCCGCGAAAGAGTTCGTGGATCAGGTTCTCCGCCGGCTTGATGAGGCGCGGCGTCGGCGCCGCGGTGGTCCCGCCGGCGCTGGCAGTCGCGCCGCCGACGAGCAGCGCCGCGGCGCCGCCCCCGACCGTGTGGATGAAGTGCCGGCGATCGAGGCTCGGATACTCGGCGAGCGGATCGTCGCATGCGGGACAAATGACTTGCGGGTTCTCGGACATGCTGGTTCCCCCTTTGTCGTGTCGGCGATTCAAAAACCACCACGCATCCTATCAGGCGAAGATGAGAATACGCTGAAAATAACAATTTCTCGTGGCGTCTCAGATTCGTGGGGCACGTTTTCAACGTGCCCGTTGCGGCGGAGGCACGTTGAAAACGTGCCCCACGGAATCGGCGAAATTAGACACTATCGGATTTCTTTTCTGCTGGCGTTTTCTCGTCGGATATTGTACGCTAACCTCACACCGCTCTGACACCAAAAACTGCGAGGATCATGTCATGAATCGGTTTTCGTTGCTCGTGCCGGCTCTCGCCGCGCTGTTCATCGGTTCGACGTTCGTGCAGGCCCAGGAGACGATCAAGGATCGCAAGGGCTTCATCCCGAATCGCAAGCATGCCGTCGTCGCAGGCAAGGCGATCGGCATCCTGCTGACCGACGGAGCCCCCATTCTCCAACTCGAGGGCCGCAGCGGGCCGGCCGACCAGCTCGTTTTCTCCACCGGGGGCAACAGCTATCGCTGGGTCTATGTGCCCACCCAGGTTAACCCGCTCATCACCAACTTGCAAGTCCCCGTCGGCGACAAGGGCGAAAAAGCCGTCTACGCCGCCCTCAACATGGCCAATCCCAAATCGGTCCTCCCCTGGGCCGTCACGCTGCCTTACGCCCTGGTCGAGGTCGAGGTCAACAACGGCCGCGGCAGCCCGGTCAACGACAGCTTCGTCGGCACCAGCTTCCGCGTCCTCGACGGCAGCAAGGAATATCCGCTCAAGGTCGTCGATGTCCTCAAGCTCGTGAAGGCCAGCTATGCCGACCACATCGCCAAGCAGCAGAAGAACATCGACGAGGCCATGAGGGACGCGGCCGAGAGATACCTCAAGGGCAAGGCGCCGACCGGCCCGCGCGAGAAGAAAGATTTGATGTACATGACCTGGCTGCCGGAATCGAACACGATGCGCGTACACTTCAAGACGACGATCAGCGACGGGGCCTACACGATCGTGAATCAGGGCGGCGGTCCGTTGCGCGATCCGCCGCCGCTCAAGCTGCCGCCGAAGAAAGTCAGCGCAGAGAGCCCCGTGCTTCGCATCGCCCCGAAGAAGCAATTCGCCGTGAAGACCGGCACGACCTTCGGCATCGAGTTCGGTGTGGCGTACATCGTCAACAAGGACGGTAAGGTTGTCGGCACAGAAGAGTTGCCGATCGAATCGTTCGCGCAGCAGTTGAACGTGCCGGTGTTCGAACAGGGCCCGCGTCCGCTGCCGCGGCCGTTGCCGGTGCCGCCGGCGAAGGAATCGATTTGACCTGTTTGCCGCTTGCGGCGTAGCAAAACGATTGCGCCCTGTTTTTGCTACGCCGCAAGCGGCGTTTACCCTTTCTTCGGCGGCCGACGAAACGGCGCGGGCGTCTTCTTCGTCGGTTCGCCCAGCGGCTCGGCTTGATCGATGCGAAACGTTTTCGCGCCCAGTTCCAGGTACTTGCCGTGAGTCTCGGCGGCCACGAACGGCAGGAACGTCGGCTCGGCATCGGCGGTCGGCATTTGCTGGCTGGCGTGGATCAACGCGAACTGATGCCGCTGCCAGAGCGCGCGGAACGGCGCCGCGCCGTGATTGTGGAACAGGGCGGCCCGCACCTTCGCGGTCGCTTCCTGGACGTGGCCTTCACGCCGCAGCAGGTCGGCGACGCGGTCGATCACCTCGGCATCGGCGATGCCGAACTTGTACGCCTTGCGCACCAGCTTCATGGCATCCTGCGATCGGTCCATCGTGAACAGGTACGCCGCGAAGTCGAGCAGGTAGGTCGTGTCGCTCGGCTCCATTTCGACGGCGCGGGAATAATACATCTCCGCGCGGTTGCGATCGGCGGTTTCATCTTCGTCGATCGCGATGCCCATCAGATAGCAATACTCGGCCTTGAGCGGACGAATCGCCATCGCCGCGGTGAGGTGCCGGCGGGCTTCTTTGAATTTCTTGTGCTGAAGGTGGATTTCGGCGAGGAGGGATTGCACCTCCTCGGCGACGTATTCGGGTAAGCTGCGAAAGCCGCAGAGCTTGGTGAGCGGCGCGAGGGCTTCAGTGAATCGTCCCATCAGGACGAGATGCCGGCCGGTGGTCAGCAAAATGTCGCAAAGATTGAGCGTCTTGCTCATGAGGCGGCCTCCGTGCTGCGTTCGAGCGGGCGTTGCCGAAGGGGATTATAACCGGCGCGTTTCATCCCGCAAGAGCAGAATCAGCTGGACGTCAGGGTTACATCGAATTTTCGTGGTGCGGGCGGCTC
>JACQFG010000094.1:7263-8921 GCA_016200155.1 Planctomycetota bacterium
AATTTTCGTGGTGCGGGCGGCTCGCCTGCACGTCCCATCTGTCGACGGACGAAACGTGCAGGCGAGCCGCCCGCACCACGAAGACTCGACCTAATCGGGGGCAATCTGGAATATTCGCCAATTTTGCCGGATTTAATGATTGACAAGAGTTTTCCGGAGTTGTTAATCTAAATAAGGAAGCGGAGGTCGCCCGACCACGGTTTGGGTCATGTCCTACGAACTGCCCTCCACCTATTCATCTCGGAGTCACGACACATGGCTGCGCGCGTCCCTGGCGTCTGGGGCATCGACCTCGGTCAGTGTGCTCTCAAGGCGATTCGCCTGGAGTTGAAGGAAGGCGAAGTCGTCGCCACCGCTTTCGAATACATCGAACATCCGAAAATCCTGTCGCAGCCCGACGCCGACCCGGACGAGCTGACGCGCGAGGCGCTCACGCAGTTCCTGTCGCGCAACCAGATCCGCGGCGACCTCATCGCCGTCAGCGTCCCCGGCCAGAGCGGCCTGGCGCGCTTCGTCAAGCTGCCGCCCGTCGACGAGAAGAAGATCGCCGACATCGTCAAGTTCGAGGCCAAGCAGCAGATCCCCTTCCCGCTCGAGGAAGTCGTCTGGGACTTCCAGCGCCTCAACAAGGGCGACATCATCGACGGCCTGGCCCTCGAAACCGAGATCGGCCTGTTCGCCATGAAACGCGACATGGTCACCCGCGCCATCGCTCAGTTCAAGGACGTCGGCGTCGAGGTCCATCTCGTCCAGATGGCCCCGCTCGCCCTGTGCAACCTGATCTCCTACGACCTGCTCGGCAAGACCGGCGGGCATCTCGCCGAGGAGGGCGAGGGCAACGAGTGCATCGTCGCCCTCGAAATCGGCACCGACGCCTCCAACCTCGTCATCACCGACGGCGGTCGCATCATCTGGCAACGCCCCATCCCCATCGGCGGCAACCACTTCACCCGCGCCCTCACCAAGGAACTCAAGCTCACCTTCGCCAAGGCCGAGCACCTCAAGAAGAATGCCGCCAAGTCGCCCGACCTCAAGAAGATCCTCTCCTCCCTCAAGCAAGTGCTCAACGACTTCGTCCAGGAAGTGCAGCGCTCGCTCGGCTATTTCACCAACACGCACCGCAACGCCACCATCAAGTACATGGTCGGCCTCGGCAACGCCTTCCGCCTGCCGGGCTTGCAGAAGTTCTTGCAGGAAAAGCTGCAGCTCGAAGTGCGGAAGTTCCAGAAGCTGCATCGCACGACCGGCGACTCGGTCACCACGGCGCCGACGTTTGCCGAGAACATCATGAGCTTCGGCGTCGCCTACGGCCTGGGGTTGCAGGGGCTCAAGCAGGCTCATTTGCAGACGAACCTGCTGCCGTACGAGGTTCGGCTCGAGCGCGTCATTCGCGGCAAGAAGCCGTGGGCCGTCGCCGCGGCGGCGTCGCTGATCTTCGGCATGTCGGTGCTGGCGCTGGCTCAGGGCATGGAGAGACGCCGCATCGATAATCCCGAGAACGAACAGAAGCGCAAGGTTCTCGATTCCCAGATCAAGACGATCAAATCCAGCGAATTGACCGGCGATCAGAAAAAGAAGGGCATGGGCGAGAGCATCGTCAAGCTCGATCGCATCGGCGGCAACACCAACGACCGCGTCAACTGGCAGCTGCTGCACCA
>JACQFG010000082.1 GCA_016200155.1 Planctomycetota bacterium
AGCAACCGATGATGATGCAGCAACCGATGATGATCCAAGGCGGCGGGATGCAGCAGCCGATGATGCAGGGCGCTGGGTTGCAAAACGCGCTCATGCAGTTCGCCGGCCGCGATGGGAAGATCGACGCGGACGCCGTGCTTGCCGCGGTTCAGGCGATCAATGCGAAGGCCGCCGCCAATCCGCAGCCAGATTTGCAGATCCCCAATGCCATCGATCCGAACGTGCAAAAGAAGACCGCGGTCGGTCAAGGTTTGAATCCCCTTTTCCGCAACCTCGCGGCGGCGCAGTAGCTTGAAGGGAGGAGTTTCCCCGTCGTGACCCATCTCACTTTCGTTCCCGTCCCCTGACACCACAGGCCTGATCGGTTCGCCGGTCAGGCGCCCAAAAAACCTCGGCCGGGCGATGCCACCATCGCCCCGGTCCCGCAGAAGGTACGTACATTTCTTCGATCACCGTCCGCATGAAAGGAACAACCATGAAACTCCTGTCGTGGATTCATCGCCTGCTCGCATCCCGGCCCGGCCATTCGCCGCTTCGGCGCACGCCGCGGCGCCTCAATGTCGAACAACTCGAAGACCGCGTGACGCCGGCCGCCCTCGTCGAATCGCTGGACGGCACAGGCAACAACCTCGCGCATCCGACGTGGGGCAGCGACAACGCCGATCTCTTGCGCATCGCCCCGGCCGCGTACACCGACGGGATCTCATCCCCGGCCGGGGCCAATCGCCCGTCCGCCCGCGTGATCAGCAACACCGTCGCCGCTCAGTCCGACGACATCATCAACAACCGCGACCTGTCCGCCTTCATCTACGCCTGGGGCCAATTCATCGATCACGACCTCGACCTGACCACGTCGGCAAGTCCCGCGACGCCGTTCAACATCCTCGTCCCCAAGGGCGATCCGCAGTTCGATCCCAACGGCACCGGCACGCAGGTCATCACGCTCAATCGCGCCAACTTCGACCCGGCCACCGGCACCAGCAAGGCCAACCCGCGCCAGCAAGTCAACAACATCACTGCCTGGCTTGACGGCTCCATGGTCTACGGCTCCGACGCCACCCGCGCCGCCGCCCTGCGCACCTTCAGCGGCGGCAAGATGAAGACCAGCGACGGCAACCTGCTCCCCTTCAACACCGCCGGCCTCGCCAACGCCAATGACGCCCATATCGTTGCCAATGATCAACTCTTCCTGGCCGGCGACGTCCGCGCCAACGAGAACACCGAGCTGACGTCGCTGCAAACGCTCTTTGTCCGCGAGCACAACCGCCTGGCCGATCAGATCGCGACCGCCCATCCGACCTGGACCGACGAGCAGATCTACCAGGAAGCTCGCCGCACCGTCATCGCCGAGCTGCAAGCGATCACCTACAACGAGTTTCTGCCCGCCCTGCTCGGCTCGGCGGCGCCCAGGCCGTACGCCGGTTACAATCCCAACGTCAATCCCGGCATCGCCAACGAGTTCTCCACCGCCGCCTTCCGCGTCGGCCACACGCTCGTCGGCGACGACGTCGAGTTTCTCGACAACAACGGCAACGCCGTCCGCGCCGAGTTGCCGCTGAGCATGGACTTTTTCAATCCCGCCCCGGTCGAGCAGACCGGCATCGATCCGGTCCTCAAGTACCTCGCCTCCGACCGTGCTCAGGAAGTCGATACGCACGTCGTCGATTCGCTGCGCAACTTCCTGTTCGGCCCTCCCGGCGCCGGCGGACTCGACCTCGCGTCGCTCAACATCCAGCGCGGCCGCGACACCGGTCTCGCCGACTACAACACCACTCGCGCCGCCTACGGGTTGCCGCGCGTCAACAGCTTTGCCGACATCACTTCCGACAAGACGCTGCAACAGCAACTCAAGGCGCTCTACGGCAACGTCAACAACATCGACCTGTGGGTCGGCGGCCTCGCAGAGAACCATCTCCCCGGCGCCAGCGTCGGCCCCACGTTCGCCCGCATCATCTCCGATCAGTTCGCCCGCCTGCGCGACGGCGACCGCTTCTGGTATCAGCGGACCTTCAGCGGCGCCCAGCTCAACGCCCTGGAGCACACGACCCTTGCCGACATCATTCGCCGCAACACCACCATCACGAACCTGCAGGACAACGTGTTCTTCTTCAAGACCGCCATCACCGGCCGCGTCTTCAACGACACCAGCGGCGACGGCATCCAGAACGGCAGGGAGATGGGGCTCGCCGGCCGCACGGTCCAGCTTCTCGCCCTCGACGGCACGATCCTGCAAACCACGCTGACGCGCTTCGACGGCAGCTACAGCTTCACCGGCCTCGACCTCGGCTCGTACAAGGTCCACGTCGTCGCCCCCAACGGCGCCAAGCAGACGACGCCCGACAGGACGATTACGCTCACCCGCGGCATGATCGTCCCCAATGTCAATCTCGGCCTGCAAAAGATCGCCAACACCGGCCTCGGTGATCCGCTGGCCTGATTCCTGTTTGCCGCTTGCGGCGTAACAAACGCGTGCTACGCCGCAAGCGGCCAAATCTCCTCACTTCCAAAAATCGCACATTCTCTGGTTACTTCCTTGACGCGCCACTGCGCCAACCGGTACACTCATCCCATCGAAATCCGCATATCCGTTCCGCGTACCGACCCCGGAGGTCCCCATGAAGACCAGGCTCATTCCCCTCTGCATTCTGGCGGTGGCACTTTCGCCCGCGCTCGCTCAGGCCGATCCGCCCAAGGTGCTCGAGTTCCGCGTGCAGGAGGTCAACCAGAAAACCTACTTCCACGTGCGCCTGCAACGGCCCGCGGACATGACGGTCGAAAATCAGGATCGCAATCGCCGCTTCGATCCCTGGGGCAACATGCAATGGACCGATCCGGTTCTGCGCCCGCGCCTCGTGCCGCAGGACGACTCCGCTCGCCTGGTCTACGCGCGCGACATGATCATGGATCGCTTCGGCCGCCGCTTCGGCATGAAGGAGGAATTCCCCTTCCCGGACAAGAAGGACGACAAAGATTTCGATCCCAAAGACAAAGAAAAGGAGTTCAAGGACGATAAGAAGGAACCGGCCAAGGACGACAAGGACTTTCCCGATAAGGAAAAAGTCTTTCCGAAAGGCAAAGACGATCGCGACCAGAACAACGACCTCGAATTCTACGGCGTCTTCGCCGGCAAGAAGCCGGCTGCCTTCGTGCTGATCTATCCCAAGAGCAGCGGCCGCGTGGAGTTTGAGAAAAAGAAGCTCACCCTGCACGAGATGCTGCAGGAGCGCAACAAATGGGGCGAGGAAAAAATCACGCTTGATCCCGCCGATGCCAAGAAGGCGCCGATGCCCGCGCAAGGTTTCCGCCGCGATCAGGATCGACAGGTGCAGCCCAACGACCTCGAAGGCAACTGGGCGATCACGCAATCGACCCACTTCGCCCTGCTCGAATCCGAGATTCCCGAGTTCGGTTTCTACAGCTTTGCTCGCGAATCGACCAATCAGATCTACAGCATCCGCGGGCCCGACGCCCCGTGGCGCCCCTGGATGGGTAACCGCTTCGGCGGTCGCGGCATGAAAGGCGAGATCGGCCGCACCTACGAGATCACCACCGGCGCCGCTGCCATTACCGAATCCTTGGCGCTCAACCGCATGCAGAACCGCAACCGCCGTTTCAAGGACAAGGATTTCAAGGATGACGCGCGCGTCATTCCGATCAAGGACGTCCGCGGCGTCGACATCGCCGAGCATCCGTGGGTCAAGATGATGGGCGACAAGAAGCCCGCCCCCGAGCCGCTCGCCAGGATGATTCCGCACGACAACTATTACCTGCAGTTCCGCACGTTTGGCAAGTTCCTCGAGATGGGTGACCTGATGGACCAGTGGGGCTCATCGATCGCCCGCGCATTCGACGTCAATAGCCGCGACTACCGCATGAAGCAGAAGCTCGAACAGCAGGTCTGCCTCAAGAGCACGGGGTTGGCGCGCATCTTCGGCCCGGCCGTCATCAAGAGCATGGCGATCACCGGCAACGACCCGTACCTCCGCGAAGGCAGCGATTTCACCATCATCTTCCAGATCAACGACAAGACGATCTTTGAGACCGGCAGCCAGCCGAACATCGACGCCGCCCGCAAGAAGTTCGGCAAGGACCTCAAGGAAGACAAGTCGAACTACCAAGGCATCAGCATCGAGAGCCTGGTGACGCCGCTGCGCGAGGTCAGCCTGCATCGCGCCTTCTTCGACGACTACGCCGTGTACTCCAACTCCGGCGTGGCCTTGCGCCGCGTCATCGACGCTCACAAGAACAAGATCAGCCGGCTCGCCGATTCGCTCGACTTCCAATACATGCGCACGGTGTTCCGCGCTGACGATCCGGAGGAGGATGGCTTCATCTTTCTCTCGGATGCGTTCATCCGCAACCTCGTCGGGCCGGCCGTCCGCATCAAGGAACGCCGCCGCCTCGAAGCGCTCACCAGCCTGCACATGGTCACCAACGGCGCCATGTTCACCGCCTGGCAGACGGGCAAGGCGCCCCAGAACTATCAGCACATCCTCGAAGTCACCGGCATGACCGCCCAGGAACTCTTCATGCCCGACGGCACCGCGGTCGCCTGGGACGCCGACAAGAAGATCGCCCACAGCGCCGTGTACAACACCCAGCACTTCACCACGCCGCTCATCGAGATCCCGATCGACAACGTCACCCGCCAGGAAGCCCAGGAGTACGGCTGGTTCCGCGATCAGTACATGGGCCTGTGGCGGCAGTTCTTCGACCCGATCGGCATCCGCTTCTCCGTCAAGAAGGAGCAGATCAAGACCGAGATCTACATCCTCCCGCTCGTGCGCACCACCCAGTACAACGAGCTGCGCCGCATCGCCGGCAGCGGCACCGTCAAGATCGATCCCGCCATGTTCAGCGACAAGACCCTCGTCAAATACCTCATGCACATCTCCCACGAGAGCTTCAACGACCTTGGCTTTGGCCGGGAGATGATGGTCGATATCGCGCTGCGAAGCTGGCTGGGCGACTGGTTTGCCGTGCGCCTCGACGACAGCCCCGTCTATCAGAAATTGCTCGAATCGTACATCCGCAGCGAGATGTTCCCCGAGGAACGCCACGACTTCATTGACGACATGCGCCTGCTGTTCGACATGCCGCTCACCGTCGGCTTCGATGTCCGTTCGCCGCTGATTTTCACGGGCCTGTTGACCGGCGTGCGCAAAGCGATGGAGAACACGCTCCCCGGCGCCTTCGAGTGGGCCCCGCAGGACAAGCCGTACAAGGGCACCACCATCGTGCAGATCAAAACGCGCGGCGAACGGCTCGGCGGCATAGTCGGGCCGGAGGGTCGCCGCATCAATCCGACGTTCTATTACGCGCTTGTTGACGGCGCGTTCTTCATCAGCTTCAAGGAGGAGCCGATCAAGGACCTGATCGACCGCAGCGTCGATCTCAAGAATTCCAAGGGCAAGAAGGATTTCGCCGAGGTCAACAGCTCGCTCTTCCTCGGCCCCAAGGCAGCGGTGCAGTCCAAGGACCTGCTGCGGCTCTATCTCGAATGGGAGACGCATCGCCGGGCCCAGACGAACAACCGCCTCCTGTACGCCCTCTTCCGCAGCAACGTCGTTGGCCCCGCGGACGACAGCGCCAAGGTCGAAGCCGCCGCGCTGCAGTACCTCGGTTTCGTGCCGGTCAGCCCTGACCTCGCGCCGTTCCGCTACGACTTCCAGAAGGAGGAAGTCATCAACCTGCGGCACGGCTCGGTGCGCCAGCCGAAGCTGGCCAAGGGCGTCGACGTCGGCTCGCCGATGAGCCAGATGCTCGAGCAGTTTTCGACGATCCGCGCCGACCTGCGTTTCCGCGAGGACGGCATCCACACGACGTTGACGATGAAGCGCAATGTCGGAAAATAAACATCTCGTCGCTTGCGGCTTGGCGTTCGCATGGCGCCATGTGAACGCCAAGCCGCAAGCGGCATGACTCATTCCTCATTTCGGAGCAACCGCATGCGTAAGTTTCTCGCGATCTCGTTGGTATTGTCCTGGACCGGCATTGCCCTGTCCGGCGGCGACGATGGCCGGGCCATCATCAGCAAGGCGATCAAGGCCGGCGGCGGCGAGGCGAAACTCGCCAAGTATGACTCTACCATTATGAAGGAAAAAGGCACCTATTACGGGATGGGCGACGGCCTGCCCTACACCAGCGTCGTCCACATGCAACGGCCCGACAAATTCAAGATGGAGATCAAGGGCGTCTTTACCCTCTGCGTCGACGGCGACAAGGGCTGGACGAAGAGCGACAAGGGCGTCACCGACATGCCGAAGGATCAGCTCGAAATTCAGCATATCGGTCAGAAGGCCGGCTGGATCATGCACCTGTTGCCCCTCAAGGACAAGGCGTACACCGTGAAGGCCGACGGGACCGCGAAAGTCGGCGATATGATGGCCAGCGTAGTCAAGGTGAGCCGCAAGGATCATCCGACGGTCACCCTTTACTTCGACAAGAAGACGGACCACCTCGTCAAGAGCCAGTTCAAGACCAAGTCGGGCGAGCAGGGAGGCAAGGAAGTGACGGCGGAGTTCCTCTTCAGCGAATTCAAGACGGTCGACGGCGTGACAATGCCGCACCACGTGGTCCTGAAGCACGACGGCAAGCTCTATGTCGAAGCCGACGTGACCGAGATGTCGGCGGCGAAGTTCGACGCCAAGACATTCGCGAAGCCGGCGAGTGATTGACCGATGGCCGTGCTTGCGTTTAGCGCTCGCATGGCGTCGTGCGAGCGCTAAACGCAGGCGGCGAAAAACCTGTCAATTCCTTTGCAAATTCTCTCAGCTTTGGGTTACAATTCAGATTGGGCATCGTTTATCCGTCATGTTCATCCCGTGCATCGAAAGGAGACCTCCCGTGATTCGAAACTGTTTTGCGTTGGCCGTCGGCTTCATCGCGCTGCTGGCCGTCGCGTCCATGAGCATCGCCCAGGAGCCGTCGGCGAAAACGCCGCCGCCTCCGTCGGACGTGAAACCGCCGCCGCTGGACGTGAAACCGCCGCCTCCCCCGCCGCCTCCGCCTCCGCCCCCCATCGGCATCGGCCCCGGCGGCGGCGACCTGCTCGCCGCCCCTGGCCTCGAAAAACTCAAGCTCACCAAGGAGCAGGCGGCCGATTACGCCAAGCTCAACGACGAATTCAAGAAGAAGCACCGCGAAATCCAGCTCGCCATTCTGGATTCGGTCCGCGATCCCGATCCGACCAAGTTCGATCAGAAGAAAAACCTCGAACTCTTCCAGTCCCAGCAAAAGCTGCGGCCCGATTACCTGACCAAGGTCGAGAAACTGCTCACCGACGATCAGAAAAAAGTCTTCGAGGAAGTCCGCAACAGCGGTCCCGCCTTCTTTGGTCCTGGACCGATCGGTCCGCCGGCGTTGATCACGCCGTTCGGCCCACAGGTCGGCGCCCCGTTCCTGCCAGCGGACGCGCAGCAGCGCCTCAAGCTGACCGACGAGCAAAAGAAGAAGGTCGAGGACCTGCAGAAGGAACTGGAAGCGAACATCCTCAAGGTGCTGACCGACGAGCAGAAAAAGCAGCTCGACGAGATGAAGAAGCACCGATTCGGCCCGGGCATTGCGCCGCCCCCGCCGCCGGTGCCGTTGATCCCGCCGCCCGCCGTGAATCCTCCGGCTCCGCCCGCGCCGCCCGCCGTTGATCCCGCCCGGCCGACGGAAGTGAAGAAGACCGAGAAGTAAAGGTGCTCGCGTCGTATGTCAGAGCCTGAAGCGTAAGCGAAGGATTTCGTCCCCCTTCGCTTACGCTTCAGGCTCTGATGTTTTCTCAATCAACTTTTGGCGCCGGCAACTCTTCCTCCGCCGGCCGACTTCCCGCCGGGATGTTCGGGTCAGCTTCGAGCCGCAGCGTCGTCGTCTGCTCCACGCCGTCCACATTCATCACCACGCGATATTCGCCCGGCGACGCAAAGCGACGTGCCAACGGCCCGAAGCCGCCCTTTTTACCCTTGCCGACTTTCTTCTCGTCATCCTTGGCGCCATCTCCGAGTGGGCGCGTCATGTCCCAGGTCGTCTTGTTGAGCCCTGCCTTGCCGGCGCCGGTCCACTTGCTGAGCACCTTGCCTTCCACATCGCGCACCTCGAACGCCACCTTACCCGCCGGCTTGCTCAGCGTGTAATAGATTTGCGGCGTCAACGGCGGATTGGTCCCGACGAACCGGCGATTCGTCTTGCCGTGCGTCGGCTCCAGCACCCAGCGCACCGTCGGCTGCGGCTTGAACAGGTGCGCGTCCTTCTTAGACGTCTCCGGCTTCATCTGCCGCAGCGCCGACACGTCGAGGATCCACAAGCTGCGGCCGTGCGTGGCAGCGACGATCTCGCCCGCCGTCGGATGCACGGCAATCTCGTGCACGGCGACCGTCGGCAGGTTGCTGTTGATGCGCGTCCACGATTGCCCGCGATCGATCGACGCGAACACGCCGAACTCCGTGCCGCAATAGAGCAGATCGGGGTTCTCGACGTCCTCGCGCAGGCAGCGCGTCGAGCCGACGGCCGGCAGGTTGCTCGTGATGTTCTTCCAGCTCGTGCCGAAATCTTCAGTAACGAACAGGTATGGCTTGTCGTCATCGGAACGATGTCCATCGAAGCAAGCATACGCCCGGCCTTCCTTGAAGCGCGACGCTTCGATGGTCGCAACCCAGCGCGGGCCAGGCAGGATATCGCCCAGGCGCGGCGGATCGCCTGGGCGGACCAGCGGCTCGGCGTAGGCCCATTTCTGCCCGCCGTCGCGCGTCACCCAGATCGCGCCGTCGTCCGTGCCGGCCCAGAGCACATCGAGGTTCTTGGGTGACTCGGCAATCGCCGTGGCGCTGCCGCGCTTGGTCATGGTGATGTCTGGCGAGATGATCTTGAGATTCTCGCCGCGATCGAGCGATTTGAAGACGTACTCGCCGCCGCAGTAGAAGATCTTCGGATTGTGGCTCGACAGGATGTAAGGCGTGTTCCAGTTGAAGCGATGCTTGGGCGTTCCCTTGGCGACCACCTTCGGTCCGATACGCGTGACCTCGCCGGTCTTGAGATGGCGCCTGCCCATGCCGCCGTCCTGCATTTCGAAGTAGACGAGGTCGGGATCGGTCGGGTCGCAGCGGCAGACATAGCCGTCGCCGCCGAAGATGGAGACCCAGTCCTCGTTGATCGGCCCGACGCCGCCCTTGAGCCCGACCGTCGGTCCGCCCCAGGTGCCGTTGTCCTGCAGGCCGCCGAACGCCCAGTAGGGCCGCTTGTTGTTGACGGCCACGTGGTAGAACTGGCCGAGCGAGAGGTGATTGAGGTGATCCCAGTTGTTGGCGCGATCGTAGCTGACATAGAAACCGCCGTCAGTGCCGACGAGCATATGCCGGCCGTCGCGCGGGTTGATCCAAAGAGCATGACCGTCGGCATGAACGAATTTGCCGGCGTCTCCCTTGAAGGTCTTGCCGCCGTCGGAGGAACGGTACTGCACGACGCCGAGGGCATAGACGTACTTCGCGTCCTGCGGATCGACGCGGACGACGCTGAAGTACATGGGGCGCGAGTTGAGGCTGTTGACGCGCGTCCACGATTCGCCGCCGTCGGTTGATTTGTAGACGCCGCCGTATTCGTGCCCGCCGGGGCCTTGCTGGTCCTGGACGTTTTCCTTTTGGCCTCCGTAGTAGGCGTGATAGGGCCGACCGGGCTTGGGACCGCCGGGGCCAAAGCCGCCGCCCTTGCCGAAGCCGGGGCGTTCGCCGAGTGTGACTTCGATGTCCTTGGTGGCGTCGTCACGCTTGACCTTGAGAACCAGCTTGTCGCCGGCGTTCTTCGTGCGAATCTCTTCGACGAGGTCGTCGTACGTCTTGACCTCCTTCTTGCCGACGGCGCGAACGACGTCGCCGATTTGCAACCCCGCCTTGGATGCCGGCCCGCCGTCAACGATTAAGGTGATCTTGGCGCCGGGGTTGGCGTCCTCGCCCTGGAAGCCGAGATAGCCGCTGCCCTGCACGATCTTCTTGGGCGCGGCGCCCATGCCGATCTTCTCGCTATCGACGATCGCATAGACGATGCTCGGATCTTTGCGGAAGTAATCGAGCCCGACGCGACCAATCTTGCAGCTCGGCAACCCGGTGGTGAGTTTCTTGAAGCTCTTGCCGCCGTCAGTGGTCTTGTAGATGCCGGCGGCCTCGCCCCACTTCATGATCGGGTCGTAGCCGTCGTAACCGTCGGCGATGTCGGTGCCGTGATAGGAGTCGTAGCCGTCGCGTCGGCGTTCCCACATGGCGACGAGCAGGGTGTCGGGATCGCTGGGGTTCATGGCGATGTCGATGACGCCGGTGCGATCGTTGAGGAAGAGGACCTTGTCCCAGGTCTTGCCGCCGTCGGTGGTCTTGAAGAGCCCGCGTTCGGGGTTGCTGCCGTAGAGCCGGCCGAGCGCGCCGACGTAGACGATGTCGGGGTTTTTGGGGTGGATGGCGATGCGGCCGATCTGGAAGGTTTTGTCGAGGCCCATGTTTTTCCAAGACTTGCCGCCGTCGGTCGATTTGTAGACGCCGTCGCCGTAGGAGACGGAGTTGCGCGGGTTGGCCTCGCCGGTGCCGACCCAGACGATGTCGCGGTTCGACGGGGCGACGCAGACATCGCCGATGGAGACGGTGGTTTCCTTGTCGAACTGATGCTCGAAGGTGACGCCGTTGTTGATCGTCTTGACAAGCCCGCCGGACGCGGTGGCGACCCAGTAGGTGCTGGGGTCCGCTTCATAGACGGCCAGTGCGGTGATTCGTCCGCTCATGTTCGCCGGGCCGATGTTGCGCCAGACGAACGCCTTGGTCCAGTCGGCAGGCAACGACGGGTCTGCCTTGCCCGGCTGAGCGGCGCCGTTGAACGATGGACCGGCCGTCGCAGAAATCAGGAGCAGAGCGAGAAGCCACCAGTGCCGCAGCGCGAAAATGCGAGTCATGTTTGCCACCTGCAAGGAAGGAGTTGCGAATGCGTCGGATGTCCGCCATCGGATCCGCTGGGGCGAATTGTAATCCGCACGGAGGCAGCCAGGCAACGATAATCCAGCATTCTTCGCCAGATTTCGCGCCACGACCATTTTTTCATGGCATTTTCATGTACCAGGTGTTAATATCCTCGCTCCAGTATCAAGTCCGGACGAATTCGACGTGGGGAGATCTATCATGAAACGACAATCCTTGGCGATTCTGAGCGCTTTGATCGTACTCGGCATTCCCGCCAGCGCGTCCGCGCAGCAGGAGGCCTACCTGCGTGTGCTCGTGCCGGACAAGGATGCGAAGGTGCTCATCGACGATCGGCCAACCAAGCAGACGGGCGCGAGCCGGCTGTACGTGACGCCGCCGCTGGAGGCGCGCAAGACGTTCACCTACACCGTCACCGCGCGCTGGGAGCCGAAC
>JACQFG010000083.1 GCA_016200155.1 Planctomycetota bacterium
CAAAGCTCCGACGCCCTTCGGCGCGTAGAGTTTGTGCCCCGCGATCGAGAGCAAATCGACGCCCAGCTCGTTGACGTCGACCGGGACCTTGCCGACCGACTGGGCCGCATCGGTGTGGACGAGGACGCCGCGCGCCTTGGCGAACTCGACGATCGCGCGGATCGGCTGCAGCGTGCCGACTTCGTTGTTCGAGTGCATGATGCTGACGAGCGTGGTCGAACCGCTGATCGCCTTTTCGACGGCATACGCATCGACGCTGCCGTAGCGATCGACGCCGAGGTAGGTGACCTTGCAGCCCAGCTTCTTGAGGAAGGCGCACGGCTGCAGCGTCGCGGGATGTTCGATGGTGCTGGTGACCACGTGCGGCGAGGAGAACCAGCGTGCGAAGAACCCGGACATGGCGGCATAGACGGCGCCCTTGATGGCATGGTTGGACGCCTCGCTGCCGCCGCCGGTGAAAACGATCTCGTCGGGCGTAGCGCCGATGAGAGCCGCCACCTGAGCGCGGGCGCGCTCGACGGCGTCGTGGGCCGTCTTGCCGTAGACGTGGGTGCTGGACGGATTGCCGAAGTGCGTCTGCAGGTACGGCAGCATGGCATCGAGCACGGCCGGATCGATCGGCGTGGTGGCGTTGTAGTCGAGGTAGATGGGAACCGTGGCCATGAAGCATCCCTATTCCGTTTGGCGGTCGTCAGGTATAATCCTATCGACGAGAGTTACGTTGTCTGTCGGAGAAATGCCATGTCGCTGGAAGTGGAAGCTACTTACGAGAATGGCGTGCTCAAACTGGATAGGCCATTGCCGCTTGCGGAAAAAGAACGCGTCACGATTGAGATCAAGCCGCGGATCAGCGTCGCCCGAAGGATGCAAGGCCGGCTGAAATGGACCGGCGATCCAGAAGTGCTGCGGCAAATTGCCGAGGACCCCGAGTTTGGAATCTTGGAGTCGCCATGAATTTCACTGCGATTCCATCGGGAACGTCGCTGTTTCTCGACGCAAACGTTTTCATTTATGCGTACGCCGATGATCCGGCGTTCGGATCGGCATGCACCGATCTTTTGGAACGGATCGAACTGAAGGACCTGCAGGGCTTCATTTCGGCTCATGTCTTCGGCGATATCGCCCACCGCATCATGACCTTGGAAGCGTGTCAAGTGTTCGGCTGGCCTTACGCCGGCGTGGCGAGACGGCTTCGCCGTCATCCACAAGAAGTTCAAAAGCTCAAGGAATTTCGGCAGATGCTCGATGACATTGTAACCATAGGTATCCACATCTTGCCGATTCACGCTCACGACGTCTTGGCGGCGGGCGATCTCAGCATCAAGCACGGCCTGCTCAGCGGCGACGCGCTCTTGGTGGCCGTCATGCAAGCGAACGGCTTGAGGCAGCTTGCCAGCAACGACAGCGACTTCGACGCTGTTGCGAGCATCACTCGCTTCAGACCGGTGTGATATTCAATCCACATCCCAAAGCCGAAAAAACCAAGCGAAACCAAGTGCCCAGATCAGGACCGCGAGGATGCCGACGACAACAAACGAGACTGTCGAGAAATTCGGGGTTTGCCGTGCATCGGCATCGGTGGGCGACCGGCGCGCCACCGACCAGACGCCGCCGCTGATGGCCCCGATCGTTCCGATCCCGAACGTGATCCAGACGATGGTGAAACCGGTATAGGAGTGATGCGCGGCGCCGAACATCATGCCGCGGTCCCAGGCGACCGTACCGGCAATCAGTCCGACGGCCAAGCCCGCCGCAGCGCCGCTCATGAGATGCACGGTTGGCAGCGAGCCGACGACCATTCCAAGAATTGCGCCGCCGCACGCGGACCAGAACACATAGGCGAATACCGTCAACGTGTACCATTCATGCGCAATTGGGCGTGTGGGATCGACCTCGGGCGCCAGCAGATAGCCGAGCAATACGCCAAAGGCGCCTCCGCCCAAGGCGCCGAGCATTGAACCCAAGATCATCGCCGAGAATCTGGCCAACGGTCCGCTCCGTATGTCCGCGCGTGTATCCTCCTCGTATGATTCGGACCGGACACGTTTATTCCAATATTCGTTGGCAGCCACTTCTCGGCAACGCTTCGGTTACCAAAGGATGGGCACGGCATACGGCGCGAATTTGGCGTCCGCGCTCACCAGTGTCATTCCCTCCACGAAGGCCTGAGCGATGAGAATTCGGTCGAACGGATCGCGATGATGATCCGGCAGGTTTGCGAGCCTCAATGCGTGCGCAGCGTAGATCGGCAACGGACCGAGCTGGTAGTCCGTCGTCCACTTGTGCACGTAGATGTCGACAGGATCGGTGAGCACAAGTCGTTTGTTACTGGTCTTGATGACAATTTCCCAGATTGAAGCCGAGCTCAAGTACAATTGATTGGCTGGATCGGCGAGTGCGATTTGCGCCGGCGCACTCAGATTTGGGCTCCCCTCGACGAGCCATAAGAAAGTATGCGTGTCAAGCAGGAGCTTCATTCCATGTACTCCTTGAACTCATCGAGCGGCTCATCGAAGTCTGCGGCCATGTAGACAATGCTCCCTTTTCCCAGACCCGGCGCAGGGCGCGATGCGTTGAGAACTCGTTCGCCGATCAGTTTTGCCACCGGTTGCTGATTCTCGGTGATGACGATTTCGTCGCCCGGCGCCAAGGTGTCGATCAGTTCCTTCAACTTGGCCTGGGCATCTTTCACGCTGATGGTTGCAGACATGGCTTTGCTTCCCGAGTTCTTTTTCATGGACACTCTCGACATTTTCCACCATACTCAACCACAAAACAACCCCGTTTCCTTCGGAGGCCTTCCCATGCAACGCATCCTTGTCCTGCCCGTTCTCGCCCTGTTTGCGGCCACGCTGCTGTTTCCGTCAGCCGACGCCCGCGACAAGAAAAAAGCCGACGGCCACGTCGCCATCTTCGACGGCAAAACTCTCGACGGCTGGCACGTCTCCGCCAAGTCCGGGCACTCCGGGAAATCCAAGAACAAGTCCGGCGGCAAGTGGGAGGTCAAGGACGGGTACATCATCGGCACCCAGGACGAGCCGGGCAACGGCGGACTCATCATCACCGACAAGAAATACAAGAACTTCGAAGTCGTCCTCGATATGAAAAACGATTTCGGCCTCGACTCCGGCCTGTTCCTCCGGTCCACCGAAGCGGGCAATGCCTATCAAGCCATGATCGATTACTACGAAGGCGGCAACCTCATGGGCATCTACGGCGAAGGGCTCGGCGGCTTCCACCTGCGCAACTTCAGCTTCCTCAAGACCCCCGACAAGATCACGGCCGACATCAAGGGCAAGGACAAGGCCCCGACGCCGCTGCCGGTCTCCCCGGAAAAATGGCCCACCTTCTGGAAGACCGGCGAATGGAACGAACTCAAGGCCAGCATCGCCGGCAATCCGCCGACCATCAAGACCTGGATCAACGGCGTCAAGTTCATCGAATGGACCGACGATCAAAAACGCTTCATTCCGGGCACCAACCCGAAGATGTTGCTCCCCGAGGACGGCGGCATCGCCCTGCAAGTCCACGGCGGGGCCCCGGACCGCTTCTTCGGCAAGTCGGTCCGCTATCGCAACATCCGCGTAAAGGTCCTGGATTGAACGCGAATCATGGAGCCGGCGGCGGCTTCGGTGCGTCGCCGCCGGCGTCTTTGATGCCGGTCTCGGGCGGAGGGCCGCCATCGGCCGGCTTGATGCCGGTGTCCGCCGGTCCCGCGGCCGGCGGCGGCAGCGCGACATCGGGCTCATCGCGCCAGGTGCGGTACTGGTCCGACCAAGCCACCAGCGCGTCGATGTTGAATGCTTCCTTGCGGTTGCGCAAGTCGAAGTAAAGTACCGTTGTGCAAACGGCGATGAACATGCCCCCGAGCACTCCCACCGCCGTTTGCACCAACTGCACGATGGCGTAGTTCGTGAAGTTGTTCACGCGCGCCGCGGCGAACGGATTATTCCCGGGCACGACTTCCAGGAACGGCAGCGCCACGTTGAACGACGTGTTGATGATGGCATTGACGATATTCACGGCAATGGCCAACAGCAACACGACCACAAAGACGCGGCCAAAGTGTCCCGCCACCAGACCCTTGCTGCGCGCGAGCGCGTCAGGCCCGCTGAGGTTCTCCATCACGACAACCTGGCTAATGAAGGCCCACACGACCGCGAGATAGATCCCGGGGACGCAACAGGCGAGCATGCCCACCACAATGCCGAGGCCCGCGAGGATCGACGTGCCCAGCAAGGGGAGAAAACGGCCAAGGGCAAACGTAAACGCCTCGCCGATGCCGATGGGTTGTTCCAGGTATTCCTGGGCGATGATGCGAAGCGTGGCGGCTGAGCCGATCGGGCCCAGAATCACTAGCGGACCGAAGATCAGCAGAACACCGAGTGGGCCCACGGCCACGTCGGGCAGGGTCAACTGAAGGATGAGGACCGGTGCGTACACGACCGCCTGGATCGCGAGCAGCGCGGGCAAACGCCCGAAGAACAGCTTCACGGCGCGGTCCAGAACCTCACCGATGGACATTTCCTGGAAAGTAAACTTCATAACGCCTCGGGTGCGGAAAGTTATGGAAAGCAGAAGTCTAAGCTGCGCGGTGGCTGAACTCAAGAAGAATCCGCGAGTTCGCCCCGAAAATATGCGGCGGGCAAGTCCGTCTAGGCACGCACGGCGCGAAAGTGATAGAATCAGCGCAAAGCGGGTGGAGAGATACGATTCATGCTTAGTGTTGCGGCTGCGTTGGCGATTGTACTGGAACAGGCACGGCCGCGCTCGCCGGTGGTGATGCCGTTGTCGCCGGACATGCTCGGGCTGGTGCTCGCCGAGGACGTGGTCAGCGATCTCGACATGCCGCCGTTCGACAAGGCGATGATGGACGGCTTCGCGTTGCGGTCCAGCGACCTGCGCGACGGACGAGCGGAACTGACCATCGTCGAGGAAATCCCGGCCGGCAAGACGCCCACGGTCGAGGTGAAGTCAGGGCAGGCGTCGCGCATCATGACGGGGGCGCCGATTCCGCAGGGAGTCGATGCGGTCGTCATGATCGAGCGCTGCGAGATTGCCGGCCAAAATGTGCGCGTTAACGAACCGCGCGCCAAGCCACGCATGAACATCCTCGAGCGGGCCAAGGAGATGCGTGTCGGCGAGGTCGTGCTGCGGAGCGGAGCCCGCCTGGGACCTGCGGAGTTCGGGCTGCTGGCGGCGGTCGGGCATACGCGAGTCCACGTGCAGCCGGCGCCGCGCGTCGCCGTTCTGTCCACGGGGGATGAGATTGTCGATCCGGAGCAAAAGCCAGGGCCGGGCCAGATTCGCAACAGCAATGGCGCGATGCTGCTCGCCCAGGTCGCCCGCGCCGGCGGCGTGCCGCGCTTTTGCGGCATTGCCCGTGATGAGCCGACGCACCTGCGCGACATGATCGCAGCCGGCTTGCAAGCGGACGTGCTGATCCTCTCGGGCGGCGTGTCGGCGGGCAAGCTCGATCTGGTGCCGGGCGTGCTCGCGGAACTCGGCGTGGAGGCCCTCTTTCACAAGGTCGCGATGAAGCCGGGCAAGCCGATCCTGTTCGGCGTCAAGGGACGTGAGCCCGAAGCGCAAGCGAGGGAGTCTGTGGCCGCACTCGCTGGCGCGTCGGGCTCAGAAAGATCGACCCCATGCCTGGTATTCGGCCTGCCCGGCAATCCGGTCAGCTCGATGGTCGGGTTCGAATTGTTCGTGCGGCCGGCGCTGCGAGCGCTCATCAAGCTCGACCCGAACGCCTGCTGGGTGAAGGCCCGGTTGACGAAGGACTTCCCGTACCGCACCGATCGGCCGACGTATCATCCAGCGCGCTTGCAGATGGCAGACGCAGGCTGGACGGTCGAGCCGACGCCGTGGTTCGGATCGCCGGACCTGCGCGGCGTGCAGCCGGCGAATGCGTTTGCGCTGCTGCCGGAGGGGGATCATCCGCATCCAGCCGGCGAGACGCTGATGGTGCTGCGCGTGGATAATGATTAGTACTACAGCGCCGCGTTGCGTCCAAAGTTTGCCACAACGCCTTGTAGCCGCAGGCTTTAGCCTGCGGCCGTCGTACGGGGCCTCGATTCGGACGGCCGCAGGCTAAAGACTGCGGCTACAAGATTTTGCGGCGCGCCGCCCCACCGACCCAGCGCTGTAGAATTAGAAGCATTGGATCCAAGGAGCCGCGCACGCAGCGAACGATTTCACACGGAGGTGAATCATGAGAACCGCATTCATGGAAACTTCGATCACCGCGAAACCGCAGCCCGAGGGCTACGCCGCCCGGCCCCGCATGCCGCGGGCTTCGACGTGGTATACCCTCGCGGCGTCGGCGGGTTGCGGGTTACTGCTGTGGATTTGTTTCCATCCGGTCGCGCTCGGGACTTACCTCGGCTGGATTGCGCTGATCCCCTTCTTCGTGCTCGTCCGATCGCAAGCTCGGCCGCGCATCGTCTATTTCAATGCATTCCTGTGCGGGCTGGTGTTCTTCGTGCCGGCGCTGTCGTGGATGCGCGTTGCCGACAAGGCGATGATCGCGGCCTGGCTGTCGCTCAGCGCTTATTGTGCGCTCTACTTCGTGGCGGCGCTTTACGGCATCCGCTGCCTGGAACGCTGCAAGCTGCCGTTGATCGTGTCGGCGCCGCTGGTCTGGGTGACGGCGGAATACGTCCGCTGCTGGGCCCTCACCGGGTTCCCGTGGTATCTGCTCGCCCACACGCAGCACGATGTGCTGACGATGATTCAGATCACCGATATCGCCGGCGTCTTCGGCGTGAGCCTGGTCGTCGTCGCCGTCAATGCGTTTCTGTTCGACATCGCGTACCAGTTTTCGGAGGTGCGCCAGTGGTTCAACCAGGCCGAGCTGGACCCGGCGCGCACCTATTCCAGCGTGGAGATCCTCAATCGCAGCGTGCTCGCGGACTGGCTGTTCCGCCGCAACCTGATCCTGGAAGGGACCGCCCTCGTCCTGCTGCTGATCGGCACCTATGCCTATGGCGTGTATCGGCTCGGCCAGGGCAACTTTCGGCAAGGGCCGATGGTGGCGCTGCTGCAGACCAATCTCGACCAGCGTCTGCGCGAGAGCAACGATGATCGCTCGCTGGAGACCAAACGCGATCATGCCAAGAAGCTCTGCATCCGGGCATCGTTCAATCAGAACCCGCTCCCCGATCTGGTGATCTGGCCGGAGACGAGCTACCCGCGGCCCTGGGTGGAGATTTCACGCGACCTTCCCCCCGAGGAGATGGCGACGAAATGGAAGATCTGGCGCGACGAGGAAATCAGGGCCCGCGATGCCCTGAGCGACCTGGCCGACACGCGCGTCCCCCACCTGCTCGGCATGAACTCCCATTTCCTCGACGCCAAGGGGCAGCACCTCAAATACAACTCGGCCCTGCTGGTCGATCCGGTCATGCAGCCGGGCGGCCTGAGCTTTGGCCGCATCGACGGCAAGTACGACAAGATCCATCGCGTGCCGTTCGGCGAGTACCTGCCGTTCAAGGATTGGCTGCCGTTTTTGAAGTATCTGACGCCGTATGAGGGGGACTTCAGCATCCAGGCCGGCGCCAAGCACACGCGCTTCCAGATCGGCAAGCATCGCTTCGGCGTCCTGTTGTGCTACGAGGACACCGATCCGTTCCTGGCCCGCCGCTATCTGGAAGACAGCGAGCAGGAGCCTGCCGTCGATTTTCTCGTCAACATGTCGAACGACGGCTGGTTCGACGGATCGAGCGAGCACGAGGAGCACCTGGCCGTGTGCCGATTCCGCGCCATCGAATGCCGGCGTGCGATGGTGCGTGCCGTCAACATGGGAATCTCGGCGGTGATCGACAGCAATGGGCGCATTATGAAGGCGCGGCGTCACCCGGACCTGCCGCCGGGAGAGACGCCGGCGGTATGGATACCGAGCGTGGAGATGGGCCAGATGCAGGATTTGCCGATGTCGCAATGGAGCCAGTTCAAGCAGACTGCCGGCATCCTGCGCGCGACGGTGCCGATCGACAGCCGGTTCAGCTTCTATGCCGCGTTCGGCGACTGGCTGGCGCTCGGCTGCTGCCTGGCGCTGCTCGGGATTGCCGGCTGGTCGTACCGGCGCGAGATCGCGACCCGTTCGCTGGCTCTGCTGGGTCGGCGTCAGCAACGGTAGGGACAAGCGGCTCGCTTGTCCCTGCCGGCACACCGGGACAAGCGAGCCGCTTGTCCCTACGACAAACCTCCAGATGAGCACCTATTGGCCGAGCCGTGTTTGGTCGAATCCGTGGCTGCGCTCGGCGGCGTTTCTGGCGCTCGGCTACGTCGGACTGGTGTCGATGCTGCTCTTCCTGGAAAACCTGCTGGTCTACCAACCGACGACGGCGGAACGGCACTGGCAGCCGCCGCCCGCGGACGAAGGCATTCAGGACGTCTACGTGACCAGCGCCGACGGCTCCCACCTTCACGGCTGGTGGTGCCCCGCCAAAGGGTCCGATCACGCCCTGCTCTACTGCCATGGCAACGCGGGCAACCTGAGCCATCGCGGCGCGTCGATCGTCAAGCTGCGCAAGATTCTCAACGCTTCCGTGTTGATCATTGACTATCCCGGTTACGGACGAAGCACCGGCCGACCGAGCGAGCAAGGCTGCTACGACGCCGCCGATGCTGCCTACCAGTGGCTCACCGATGAGGCGAAGATTGCGCCGCGCAAGATCATCCTCTACGGCGGATCGCTGGGCGGCGGCGTGGTCACCGATGTCGCTAGCCGCAAGGAGCACCGGGCGCTGGTGCTGATCAAGACATTCGCATCCTTGCCCGATGCCGCCTCGCATCTGTACTGGTGGCTGCCGGCGCCCAAGAAGCTGCTCATGCGCAATCAGTTCAACAGCATCGGCAAGATCGGCTCGATCCATCGCCCCGTCTACATCGCGCACGGGACCGCCGATTCGCTGATCCCTTACACGCAGGGCGTGCGGCTCTTCGAGGCGGCCAACGAGCCGAAGCGATTCTTCTCGATGCCGGGCAAGGATCACAACGATAGCTTGCCGGAGGAGATGTTCATCGACTTGAAGAAGTTTCTGGCGGAACATGAATGAAATATAGCCCGCCATTTATGGCGGGTAGGCGATGCACCCGCCATAAATGGCGGGCTATATGGGGTCACGGCTTCGGGTTCGGGGCCCCGATCTGGCCGTCGTCTTTTCTGATGCCCGGAAGGGCGCCATCAGGGATTTCGGGCCAGGAGAATTCGATCTTGGAAACGGCGAACCCGATCGCCAGCGCCGCGACGACGCCGACGCCGAAGACGGCCCAGTGCCACCACGGCCGCGAGGTTTCGGGCAACGGCGGCAGGTTGTTGGCCCAGCGCCGGCCCGGCATGATCGTGTCGAACTGCCGCACCGCCGTCACCACCAGGCCGATCTGCTTGCGGGCGACCGGGTTGTCGGGATCGACTTCGAGCACTTCGAGATACGCCCAGATCGCCTGGCCCAGCTCTCCCGCCTTGACGAGGTTCTCCGCGCGTTCCAGCCCGCCCTGCAGATGGCTCACGTAATCGACGAGCAGATCGAGGTCTGCCTGGCAGGTCGGGCAACGCCGCGTGAACTCACGCAACGGCTTCGTACACTGAGGGCAGTTCGGCATGGGGGGGACTCCGTCTGCCGCTTGCGGCTTAGCGCTCGCATGGCGCCGCGCGAACGCTAAGCCGCAAGCGGAATGGATCACAGCAAATACGCATAGTTCAGCAGCCGATCGTTGAGGGAGGAGCTGGCGTCTCGGAGGTGCTCTCGGTGTCCTCGCTCTTCTTCATCAGGTCTTCGTTGATGCGCTTCATCTTCATGATCTGGCCGGCGTCCATCTGGTCGGCGCCGGTCTGCTGGATCGCGAACCGCTTCTTCTGCCCGGTATAGAGGTCGTGAATCTGCACCGTCAGAATGCCATCGTCGCCGTACTCATAGGTGACTTCGATGGCGCCGTCGCGCTGTGGGCGCGGGGGCTGGAACTCCCACGGAATCTCGGCGAGCTTGACGTTCTCCTGATTGTTGACGTCGTCGTACACATCCCCTTCGAAGACGCTGATGATGACGCGCTCGGTCGGGTCGGCGACGGGGTGATACGTCTTCGTAAACGAGCACGGGATATCGACGCCGCGGCGAATGATCGGGTCGAGGTAAACCTGACGCTTCTCGTTGATCGGATTGGCGCACAGCGAATGTTCGAGCTTGACGGAGTAGGCGTGATTGTCGAGCCCCGGTGCGCCCTGGAGAATCGCCGACACGATCGCGGCCCCCTGGGCGACGCAGGTCATCGGATCGATCTTGTCGAACGATTAAGCCTCCTTGCCGGCGAGCTTCTCGGACACGAAGCGGCGAATGAGCGGAATCTTGCTGGTGCCGCCGACGAGCAGGATCTTGTCGATGTCCTTGGGCCGCATGCCCTTGAGCGACAACGCCTCGTCGATGGCCTGGCCCGACTTGACGACCAGCGGCATGATCTCGCGCTCGAACGAGGCGCGATCGATCTCTTCCTCGAGGCTGAGGTGCTTGTCGGGCACCAGCTCGGCTTTGCGGGCGATGGCGACCGGCTGATCGGACAGCTCGATCTTGGCCTTCTAGACGGCAAGCATGAACTGGTGCTTGAACGGCGAGTTGAGGATGTCGTAGCCGGTCTTTTCCATGAAGCGTCGGCCAAGCAGGTTGCCCAGGGCGGTGTCGAGATCGTCGCCGCCGAGCTTGCCGACGCCCTTGCTGGAGATTTCCTCGAAGACGCCGTGATGGATGCGCAGGATGGTGACGTCGAGGGTGCCGCCGCCGAAGTCGTAGACGAGGACCGTTTGATCTTGCTGAGCATTGAGGCCGTAGCAAATGGCGGCGGCGGTCGGCTCGTTGATGAGCGTCAGCACTTGCAAGCCCGCGGCGCCGGCGCATAGCTTGGTGGCGTGACGCGCGAGCCCCTTCGAGTTCGCGGGGATGGTGACGACGGCCTTCGTGAAGTTCTCGTTGATCGTCTTCTGCGCGTCGGCCTTCAGCTTCGAGAACAGCATCGTCGCGATCTGCTCGGTGCGCAGGTTCTGGCCGACGAACGGCACACGCTCGCCGGAGCCGAGGATGCGCTTGATCGAGCGGATCGAGCGTTCCTCGTCGAAATTCTCCTTGGCTTCCTGGCCGAAGGAGAGGCTGCCGTCGCGGCGCATGGTGACGACGGAGGGGGTCCATTTCTGCCCCTCGCTGTTGGGCAGCACGTCGGCCTGTCCGTACTGAAAGTTGGCAACTACCGAATTGCTGGTACCGAAGTCGATGCCGATGTAGGGCATTGGATCAATCCGCTTGTGATGGTCCGGGGATGGTTTGGTCTGCGGGCATGCTATCACCATACGAAACGACGGGGCAGGTCTCCAGTGGTTTTTTTGACATGGGCTGGCGAGCCGAGCCCCGAAAGGGGCCGGTTGCCGAGGACGACAACCGGCCCCTTACAGGCAACGCTGTGAAGGATTTTTTTCGGCCTGAAGGGCCGATTCTGTCAGCCCAGGCCGAAGGCCTGGGAACGTGGGTAATATGGCGATTTGGCCCTGTAAGGGCCGTTCACACTTTGCATCGCCACTCGCGAACG
>JACQFG010000086.1 GCA_016200155.1 Planctomycetota bacterium
GATGTACTTGACGACGCCGAAATCGCGTTCGCCGAGGAACCCGCCGGCGTCGATGGTGCGGGCGAAAAACGACTTCATGCCGTAGAACTGATCCTGCGTCCACTGCTGCACGTGCGGGTGATTGTGGCACTGGGCACAGCTGACGTTGACGCCGAAGAACGTGACGCTGGCGTCGATCGTGAGCTTGTTGGTATCCTTGACGCGCGACTTGAGGAAGTCGGCGGCGCCGGCCATCTTCGCGTCCTTCTCGTCGGGCAGCATCATCTCGCGGAACATGCGGTCCCAGGGGCGGTTCTCGTCAAAGCTCTTCAGAAGATAGTCGTATAACGGGTTTCCCTTATCCCCCTTGCGGCGCTGGCCGTCGACGTATTGCATGAAGGCATAAAAGGTCTGCGCGTTGTGCCGGGCGAACGCCGGGGACGCCAGCAGGCGATCGACGAGCTTTGCCTTTTTCTGCGGATCGCTGCTCTTGAGGTACTCCTCGACTTCGCCCAGCGTCGGCACGCGGCCATTCAGGTCGAGCGTCAGGCGGCGCAGGATGGCGGCGTCCTCCGCGGCCGGCGCCGGCGTGACCTTTTCGTCCTTGAGCTTCGCGTCGATGTAATGATCGATCGCCTGCTCGATCGGCCGATCGGGCGGCAACAACTTGAGCGGCGTTTGTGCCAACGCCATTGAGGAGCCGAGGCCGAGGACCACGAATGCGGTGAGATTTCGGAACATTGCAGAAACGCCTCCGTTGGGGAGGGAAGGTAAGGTAGGTAAGAGGAAAGATACACGAATCGATGGTCGGAAGCAACAAGAAAACCAGACATGAGACGGCAGAAAAACAATGGACCGGACCAGTAAGGACAAGCGGCTCGCTTGTCCCTCGGCCTCGCATTGACAATAGAAATGCTCAGGGACAAGCGAGCCGCTTGTCCCTACGACGCAATGGCGCCACGTGAAGTCGGGATGTTCTTGTTCCCAACTCAAAAGAAGCGATTGGCCCGCGCAGCCAGGATCTGATCGATTTCGCGCAAGAGAGCGTCATCGCCGTACACGAGCACGCCGCCCCAGACGCGGACGCCGGCGCCTTCGGGGATCGATTCCACGCGCATGGCGGCGGGGTTCAGGGTTACCCAGGCCCGGCCGGTCCAGGAAGAGTTCATCTTGCCGACCTTGCAGAGCAGCGCGGCGTCGGAGGTCGTGGCCGGTTCCTTGCTGAGCATGAACCCGCCGCGCCCCTCGCTGCAATCGTGCGTGCAATGCAGGCCGAGCGATTCCAGCTGCTGCCGCGCGGCTAACAGGTCATCGAAGGTCATCGCGGCCGGCTTCGTGAAGTAGGCCAGCCCGACCATCGCCACCACCAGCATTCCCCCGGCAATCAGATACTTCCACCGCATGATCGATTCCCTTGCCGGAGCGAGCGAGAAAAAAAGACAGCCCGCCGAATAACTCACGGATTACCCCCTTGCGAACGCACGTCGCACGGAGGGCGGCGGGAAATAAGAACGGTGACGGAGGGGAGACAAAACGGTCAATAATTCGGTCGATGAAAAATTGGCCGGTCCGGCGCTTTTTTGTTTGTGCGCGGAGCCAGGTAGGATAAAATCCATCCGTCATGTGATGAGAATCGTAACATCGAATCATTAAACGCTGGTTAAAACGGGCCGATTGGGACGAAAAATCCTGAAATGATGGACGCACCGGCATTTTGATCCTGGAGGACTCAGCCATGCAGAAGAATCGATCGACCATCCGTTTGTTGCTGGCGCTTCTTGCCGTCGGCATTGTGATCGCCACGGCAGCGCTATCGGGCGCCCGGACGGGGTCGAAACGCGAATACAAGCTCGTCGCCGGCTGGCCGACGCTGCCCGACGGGATGAAACTCGATGGCATCTCCGCCGCCGCCACCGATGCCAAGGATAACATCTTTCTGCTCAATCGCAGCAAGCCCTTTGTCCTGGTTTTCGATAAGGACGGCAAGTTCGTGCGCTACTGGAACGGCGACTTCAAGACGCCGCACGGGTTGCGCATCGACGCCGACGGAAACGTCTGGATCGCCGATATGGCCAATCACCTCGTGCAGAAGTTCACGCCCGAGGGCAACCTGCTGCTGACAATGGGCATGAAGGACAAACCGGGATTGGCAGGCGACCAATTCAACAAGCCCGCCGACGCCACGGTCGGGCCCGACGGCGAGATCTATGTCGCCGATGGCTACGGCAACTCGCGCGTCGCCAAGTTTTCCAAGGACGGCAAGTTCCTGCGCGACTGGGGCAAGAAGGGCAAAGGCGCGTCCGAGTTCAACATCCCCCACGTCGTGGCCCTTGACGGCGCCAAGCGCGTCATCGTCGGCGATCGCGAGAATGAACGCGTGCAGATCTTCGACCGCGACGGCAAGCTCCTCGACACCTGGAAAGACACCGGAGCGCCCTATGGCCTGTACGTCGCCAAGGACCGCGTCTATCTTGCGGATGGGCGGACGGGGACGATTCGCATCCTCGACAAGGACGGCAAACTGCTGACGCGCTGGGAGACGAAGGACGGCAGCAAGGACACGCCGCACTGGATCAACGTCGACAGCAGCGGAGCGGTGTACGTCGGTTTCGTGTCGGGGAAGAAGATTCAGAAATGGGTCGCGAAGTGATCTGCCGCTTGCGGCCTAGCGTTCGCGTGGGGTCGCGCGAACGCTAAGCCGCAAGCGGCGATTGAAGGCGTTCAATTCTTCTGCGGCGGCAACGGAATCGCCGGATCGGTCGAACGTTCGACTCCCGGCGGCGCCTGGGGCGGCTGCGGCCGTTGGGGCACTGCCGGCGAGGTCGAACCCTTCTTCGGCGGTGCGTCCGGGGCCGGACGGTCCGGCTGCACTTCGATGCCCGGCGGCGGCGGCACGAGTCCCGGCGGCAAACCTTGCGGCGGTTGGGCCGGCGGGAAGATCCGCGCCGGCATCGGCATCACGCCGCCGAACGCCCCGACGGCGCCGCCGATCACGCCGCGGAACGGCATCGGTCCATTCGGATTTAACGGATCGATCTGGTTCGGCTCCTCCTTGCGAATCTTCTTCGCCTTTTCTTCCGTCGTGATGAACAGCACGTTCCCCAGCCGCACCGACTTCACCTCCGCCAACTCCGCCAGCAGCCGCACCGTCGTCTCCAGGGTCGCGTCTTCCAGTTGCAGGGTGACGTTCGCCTTGGCCTTCTGGGCAACAAACGGATCGATGACCAGGTTGACGC
>JACQFG010000087.1 GCA_016200155.1 Planctomycetota bacterium
CCGCGTGTGGCAAAGCGATGCAACTGCCGGATAACGCGGCGGGCAAGAAGGTCGCGTGTCCGACGTGCAAGCAGCCGTTCATGGTGCCTGCCGCCGGGGCGCCTGCTGCCGCTGTGGCCGCCACGCCCAGTTCGCCGTCGATCAACCTTGGCGATGCCGCCAACGGGGCTGCGAGACCACCGACGCCCAAAAACTGTCCCGCCTGCCAGTCGCCGCTGAATGAGGGCGCCGTCGCCTGCATGGACTGCGGCTTCATGCTCCAGGCCGACACCGGGCCCGCGGAACCAGAAGGCCCGCCGAACCTGTGCGCCAACCCGGCCTGCGGCGTCGCCAACCCGCCCGGCGAACGCAACTGCGCCCGCTGCGGCAATCCGCCGCCGATCGCCGGCGGCACGTTGCTCCATGGCCGATATCGTCTCGAAAAGCTGCTCAAGATGGGCGGCTTCGGCGCGGTCTATCGCGGCGTCGATACCAAGCAGGCCGACCGCGCCGTTGCCATCAAGGACATGATCGGCAACGACCCGCAGGAGTTCGCCATCCGCCTCAACTTCTTCCGCCGCGAGGCCGAGATTCTGAGAGCGCTCGAAACGGTGCCGATCGTGCCGCGCGTTTACGACTTCATTCATCAGGGGCAGACCGCCCACCTCGTGATGGAATTTATCCGCGGTAAGGACTTGCTCGACATCATGGAGGCGAACGCCAACAAGCCGTTCCCGGTGCCGCTCGTCGTGGAGTGGGGCAAGGCGATCTGCGATGTGCTGCAGACGATGCACAACCAGTCGCCGCCGCTCATTCATCGCGATTTGAAGCCCGACAACATCATGCTGCTGGAGGATCAGAAATCGATCAAGATGATCGACTTCGGCACCGCCCGCGACCTGGGCCGAACCGCGAAAGAACGCGCCGCCGGCAAGACGCGCGTCTACACCGAAGGCTATGCCCCGCCGGAGCAGATCGTCGGCAAACCCGAGGCTCGCAGCGATCTCTTCGCCCTCGCCGCGACGCTGTATCACCTCGTCACCGGCAAGGCGCCCGAAGGCTTCTACACCGCCAAGGAGATCGAGACGCAACTGGCCGACCCGAAGTCGACGATTCCGCCGTCCTACAAGTGGTTCTACGAGCTGATCCGCATCAACCTTTCCGAGGACGTGAACGACCGCTACTTCTCGGCGAAAGAGATCAAGGCCGACCTTGCCGCGGGAAAGGTGACGAAGGAATCGCCGTGCGCGAAGTGCAAGACGATGAACAGCGTGCGGACGCCGTTCTGCTCGAAGTGCGCGGAGCCGCTGACCGACCCGACAGCCCCGTGCGTGATGTGCGGCAAGTACAACCGGATGGGCGGGCGGTTTTGCATTTACTGCGGCAATCGATTGCGATGACAATAGCGGTTTACGTTTAGCATTCGCATGACGCCATGCGAACGCTAAGCCGAAAGCGGCAGTTAACCTACCCAGCGCGAACAACGATCGGAAACATTCGGACCCAATCATGAGTGAATCGAAGTCAAGCAAGGGCGGCAGTCTGTGGGCGCGGCTCTTCGGCGCCCAGCCGGAGACCGAGGAGGCGCCTGCCGAGGCGCCGGTGAAGGAAGAGCCGGCCGTGATCGCGGAAGCGCCGGTTGCGCCGCCACCGGTGAGCAACGGGACGCCGGAACCCGCGGTCGTCGAACCGCCGCCGCCGCCGACCTACGTCATTCCGGCCGTCGAAACCGCGCCGGTTGTTGAGGCGCCGCCGGTCGTCGAAGCACCGTCTCCCGTCGTCGAGGAGCCGGCGCTGCCGCAACCCTGTCAAGCCTGCGGCACACCGCGCAAGGACGGGGCCGCCTACTGCGACGATTGTGGCTGGATGTTCCCCGCCGGCGGCGCGATTCCCACTTCGGTTGCTCCCTCTCTCCAGGGTTCTGTCATGCCTGCGAACACGATGACCCGTTTGCAAAACCGCTTCGAAGTCGGCGAGCTGATGTGCGATCGCCAGGGAGTGCGGCGCAATCGCGGCACCGATTCGACCACTGGACATCCGGTGGTGATCGTGTCGGCGGCGATGCCCGAAGCCGTCGTTGCCGAGGCCGTGCCGGTCGCCGTGGAAGACGAGATCATGCCGGGTTTCGACGACGACGTGCCGGTCGCGATGGCGATTGCCGTGGGCGGCGATCCCTGGCCGAGCATCGCCTGGGAAAAAGGGCTGCTCGAAAAAGCGAATAGCCCCGCGTTGCCGAATGTCGTCAGCCATTTCACGGAAGGGGACACGGAATACCTGGTCCTCGAATGGCCGCTCGGTCTGCCGCTCTGGGACGCGTGGGACGAACCGGAGAACGACGCCGCAATCCGCTACGGCTGGTTGCAGAAGATCGCCGCGGGTCTGCAGGCCCTGCACGCCGGCGGAGCGATCTACGAGGGGATCCGGCCCGACGTGATCGTGATCGGCGCGGGCAGCGAGCCGCGCATCACCGATCTGTCCGACGTGCTCCCGGTGCCGCTGCCGCCCAACCCGCCGATCAAGGCGACGCTGTACACCGCTCCCGAACTCGTGATGTCGCCCAACACCGCCGACGCCCGCTCCGACCTCTACAGCTTCGGCGCCTTGATGTACTCGCTGGAATATCTGCACCATCCGCTCGAAGAGAAGGATTTCGAGAAACAGTACACGCCGTTGCAGATCACCGAGCGTTTTCCCGACGTGCATCCGCTCTTCCTGCGGCTCATCAACAAGACGTTCGTGCGCGACATCTTCTCGCGCTTCCCGACCGACGAGATGACCAAGGTCGACCCGTCGGGCTGCGCGGAGCTGATCCGCACCCTCGCCGTCTGTGCCCGCGCCTTCGACGATGTCCGCCTCGACATCTCCTGCTGGACGACCACCGGCATGGTCCGCACCGGCAACGAGGACGCCTTCACCGTGCTGCACGGCACCGACTCGCGCCAGGATGACCTCAACGAATATGCCATGATCCTCCTTTGCGACGGCATGGGCGGCTACGAGGCCGGCGAACTCGCGGCGGCCATGGCCATCAACGAGATGCGCAAGTACCTCCTGGCCCAGCCGATCTTCGCCTCCCTCACCGGCGGTTCGCCTCCCAAGGATCCGGTCGATCCCAAGAAGTTACAAGAAGTTCTGCGCGACGCCCTCAAGCACGCCAACAAGGAAGTCTTCACCGCTTCGCGCACCCCCGGCAAGGGCAAGCGCGGCATGGGCTGCACCGCGGAAGCCGTCTACGTCGATTCGCGCAACGTCATCGCCGGCCACGTCGGCGATAGCCGGGTCTACCACGTCCATCGCGGCCGGCTCAACCAGTTGACCCGCGATCAGACCCTCGTCAACCGCCTGGTCGAGCTGGGCCAGTTGACGGCCCAGGAAGCCGAGGACCACCCGCGCAAGAACGAGCTGCAGCAAGCCATCGGCGGCCAGCCCGACGTCGTCCCCGGAACGTATTGCGGCAAGCTCATGCGCGGCGACTGGGTCCTCGTCTGCTCCGACGGCTTGACCAATCACATCTCGAACAAGGAGCTGGAGACGATGCTGACCCGCGAAGCCGCCAACTCCGCCGAAGACGCGGCGCGCCGGCTGCTCAACCTCGTTAATTTGCGCGGGGCGACCGACAACGCCACCATCGTCGTGGTGCGCGCGAGCTAGGCAAATCACAAAATCATGTAACACAAAATCATGGCCAATGAGTTCATGATTTTGTGCGCCATGATTTTGTGTTGCACCGCGCGTTTCCTGCTTGGATTCCATTCAATAAACCGCTACAGTAATCCGCAGCCAATCTCGTCGAAACGTTCTTCGGAGCTTGCTATGCGCTTTGTCGTGTTGCTCTTCGGACTATTGGGCGTCGCGCTCACCGGCATTGTCGGCGCCATGTTCCTGTTGTTTCTGAAAGTCTTCCTGACATCCCTCGCCGACAACGGCATCGACAAGCTCGTCAAGGAGAATTCCGGTTTCGACGTCGCGGATTTCATCTACACGTCGCCGACGGGCCTCCCGAATCGCGAAGCCGGCTTGCTGCTGCTGATCGCGGCCGGGCTGGCGTTCCTGGGCACCGTGCTGTCCTTCGCGCGGTGCGGCTGGCAAGGGGCCTTGCTCCTGGTCATTCCGTTCATCTGCTCGACGATCACCAATCCGGTGACCGCGCCGTTTACCGCCCCGCTCTTGCTCGCCGGCATGGCGAGCTTTCTCGTCTTCCCCCGGCCGATCAACCCGCCCAAGCCGGCCGACGCCGACGAAGACGATGATTGAATCCCACGTTCACGCCCCTTTCGCGCGTCGTGATCAAGTTGGTCCTCTTGGCAAGGTATCGCTCCATGGCTATCGTCAGTTGTCCCGAATGCGGCAAGAAACTGAAAGTTGCCGATATGTCCATCGGCAAGAAGGTGAAGGGCCCGTGCGGCCACGTATTCGTCGCCGAGGCTGAGGCTGCCGCGCCGGCGAAGGCTGCTGCGCCGGCCGCCGCCTCCGACAAGGTGATGGTGGCGTGCACCGAGTGCGGCGCCAAGCTGAAGGTGGCGGGCACGTCGCTGGGCAAGAAGATGAAGTGCCCGAAGTGCACCGGCGTCTTCGTTGCCCGTGCGGACGAGCCGGCGCCTCCCGTCAAGAAGGCCGCGCCGCCTGCCGAACCGGAGCTGGACGAGGACGACGCGCCCAGGCCCAAGGGCAAGCCGAAGGCCGTCAACGACGACGACATGGAGGACCTCTTTGGCTTCGCGGAAAAGGACGCCGCCCGCGCACCCGAGGACGATAACCTGTTCACCGATGAGGACGAGGTCAAGCCCAAGGGCAAGGCCAAGGCGGCGCCGAAGTGGCAGGCCGACGAGGAAGAGGAAGACCCGCGCGCGCAGGCGCAGGCCGCCATGGGCTGGAGCGCCGATGACGACGACGAACCCAAGAAAAAGGGCAAGGCAGGCAAGAAGGCCGCCGCGTTCGACGATGACGACGAGCCGAAGCCGAAATCGAAGTACGCTGCCAAGAAGGCCGGCAAAGCCGCGCGGGACGACGACGAGGACGAGGACGAGGATGCCGACGCCAAGCCGGTCTACCCGCGCCGCAGGCTGCTGAACGTCTTTGTGTTATTGTTGTTGATCGGTTACATCACCTTCTTCTCGCTGATGTTCTTGCGTGTCCTTCCGGATCTCGGCCTGGGGACCGACAAGCCCGATGACAAGAAAATAATCGTCACGCAGGATGATGACGGCGTCGCCGCCCGCCAGAAGGACGAGAAGGAGTGGCTAGCGAAGTTGAAGGCAAAGGAGCCCAAGGAGCCCAAAGGCGTCGTCGTGCATTTGGAAAAACACGCCCCGGCGGTCGCGGGCCTCGCGTTCGCGCCCGTGAAGCCAAGCGTGGCCTCGGTGGCGCTCGCCAATGAAAAGGAAGGCGTCAAGATCTGGGATCTCGAGACCCAGAAGGCGGTCCTCACCATCCCGGTCAAGGTCACGGACGATTGGCCCATGCTGCAATTCTCGCCGGCCGGCGATTTCCTCGCCCTGGCCAGCCCGGCCGACAAGATGCTCAAGGTCTGGAACGTCGCCGATGGCAAGGAAGCGCTGTCCGTCGCGCTGGAAAAACCGCCGGGCACCCTGGCCTTCTCGACGGACGGCAAGAACCTGATGGTCGTCATCGGCGGCGCTGGCTACGGCGGCGCCGACGTGGCCGTCTGGACCGTTGCCGGCTGGAAGAAGGAAAAAACCTTCAATGCCGAGACCACGCCGAACGTCGATTACCTGCTCGCGCCTCATGGCAGCCGCCTTGTCGAAATCAACGGCGCCGCCATCAAAGTCATGGAGATCCGCGCGTTTCAAATGGGCGTCCCGGCCATGTCGGTCAAGAACGAGAAATCCTACAAGGTCAGCGGCGCCGCGGTCTCGCCGGATGGCAAGTATCTCGGGTTCACCGCGCCCGGCGCCGACGGGGCGATCAAGGTCGTCGTGCTGAACGTCGATTCGGGCGATACAACCGTCCTGGCCGAGGAAAAGCTCGCCATCCTGCGCGTGCAGTTCACGCCCGACAGCAAGTATCTCGCCTATGCCACCCATGTCGGCGACGGCCAGTTCCATCTCTACGACATCGCTACCAAGAAGAAGCAAACGTTCGAGCCGGGCCTGTCGCGCGCCCTGGCGTTCTCGCCGGGCCAGGTCTTCGTCGCTCGCGCCGCCGGCGATGCGATCCAGGTGACCGCGTTCGACGAGCTGCTCTCCGGCGCGACCAAGATCGAGGACAAGTCGTCTCCGAAGGTGACGCCCCCCGACAACAAGGCGGAGGCAGCCAAGCTCGAGGGGACCTGGATCGTCGAGTCCGTCGAATCCGAAGGCAAGGCAGCCGGACCCGCCAAGATGGACAAACTCACCTTCGCCGACGGCAAGGTCAACGGCCCCGATATCAAGGATGCCCCCTACACCGTCGACGCCGGCAAGGAGCCGCACTGGCTTGATGTCGCCCTCGATGCCGATCGCACCTTGCGCGGCATCTACAACCTCGAGGGTGACACCCTCCGCTGGTGCGTCGCCGATCTCGATCCCAAGAGCACGCGACCCAAGGCCTTCGACAAGAAGGACGGCCTGCAGATCGTGCTGAAACGCGCCAAGAAGGACACCACGGAGACCAAGAAGGACTCGCTCGACGGCGCCTGGATCGTCGAGTCGGCCGTCGACAGCGGCAAGCCGGACGACAAGATGAAAGGCACGAAGCTGACCTTTGCCGGCGGCGTCCTCAAGGGATTGATCCCTGTCGATGTTCCCTACAAGTTGAACGCCGGCAAGGATCCCGCCTGGATCGACCTTGCCGTCCCCGCCGGCCCCGACAAGACGGACAACGTTCCCGGCATCTTCAAGATCGACGGCGACAAGTTGTGGGTATGCCTGCCGGGAGGCCCCACGGCGCCGCGGCCGAAAAGTTTCGATGAGAAGGAGACGTCGCTGCTCGTGCTCCGCCGGGCCGGCAAGACCGATACCGCCCCGCCCAAGGCGCCCAGCGACATCAATCTCAAGATCATCGCCCTGGGCATCCACGAGTTCGCCGATGCCAACAAACCAACAAACCGACTTCCCCCCGCAGCCAGCAGCAAAAAGGGCGATCTGGAATACAAACCTCTCCTGAGCTGGCGTGTCGCGATTCTGCCGTACATCAATGAGAAAGACCTCTTCAAGGAATTCGATCTCGACAAGCCGTGGGACGATCCGCACAACATGAAGCTCATCGCCAAGATGCCGAAAGTCTACATGGTCCCCGGCATCGACGCGAAGGAAGGCATGACCCACTACCGCACGCTTGTCGGTCCCGGGACTCTTCTCGAACCGATCAAGAGCGGCTTCAGCCCAATCGGTTTGACGACGAAATACAAGCTCAACACCGTTCCCGACGGCACGGCGAATGTCATCATGGTCGCCGAGGCCGCCGAGCCGACCATCTGGACGAAGCCGGACGATCTGCCGTACGACCCGAAGGGCGCGCTGCCGAAGTTCGGCGTCGTGCCGCTTGGGTTCAATGTGGTGCTCGCCGATGGCAGCGTGCAGTTCGTGCCGGCCAAGGTCCCGGAGGCCGTGCTGCGCCCCTGGCTGACCTGCGATAACAACAAGCCCCGCGAGCCGCTCGCCCCGCAAAAAGGCGGTGGCGATGAGGGTGGCAAGGGGGACAAGAAGGGCGGCAGTGTTGAAAAGAAGCACTTAAAGGAGGACTTCGAAGCGGACGTCGCCAGAGCCCAGATCAAGGTGCTGACCTTGGCCGTCAACGCGTACGCCTTCAAGAACAACTCGAAGTTCCCGGAATCACTCGAGTTCCTCCTGAAGAAGGACGCGACCGGCGCCGGCCCTTATCTCGAAAACAAAGACACGCTGCTCGATCCCTGGAAGCAGCTGTACCAGTACGACCCGACCGGCCCGCAGAACCAGGGCAAACAGCCCGATATCTGGACCCTGGTGCCGCGCAAAAAGCAGGCCATCGGCAACTGGCCCGAAGTCGATAACGCCAAGGAAGCCGCCAAATTCGACGGGACCTGGGTCCTCCGCGACTACGATTTCATGGGCGTCGCCAACCCCGATCTCCTCGGCGCGAAGTACGTGTTCGCCAACGGCAAGCTGACCACGCGTCATCCGCCCATGACCGATTGGCCGTTCCGCGTCGATGCAGGCCGCGATCCCATGGAGATTACCGTTGTGTCTCCGCCAGGCGGCAAGAAGGCGGAGCTGCTCGGCGTCTACAAGCTCGACGGCGACACCCTGCAAATCTGCTTCGGCAGCCTCAACGGCGGACGCCCGGCCAAGGTCGATGCGAAGCTGGGCGAGCTGTTCACGCTCAAGCGCGAAAAGAAGGCCGAACCGAAGGAGCCCGAAAAGGGCAAGGTGAAGGCGCCCCCGCTTGCTTCGGTGAAGGGAACCGTCAACGTTGACGGCAAACCGTTGGCCGACGGCGAGATCTGGTTCATCCAGCCTGGCCAGAGCGCCAGAAAGATTACCATCAAAGACGGCGTCTATACAGGCATGGCGCAACCGGGTAGGAACAGGGTCGAAATCCATTCGTACCGGGACGGCCCGCCGTCGGCGACGGACCCCAAGACTCTCGCCAAGGTCGAGACGATTCAGGCCAAGTACAACGCGCAATCCGTCCTCATGGCAGAGGTGGCCGCCGAAACCGGCAACGAATTGAACTTCGAAATTGCCTTGAAGTGACCTTTTTCGGGCTCCAGCCCAAGTTAGGGCGGCGGGGTCGGGTAAAACGCTTCCGTGTTCGTGAGGACGATTGGCATGCGGTTTCCAACTTTGGCGCCAATGTTTCTCGCGATGCTGCCGGCGGTGTTGGTCGGCGGCGAACGCCAGGTAGAGACATGGGAGGGTATCGACTGCTTTGTCACTCGTGATGTGAAGCAGACTTCCCGGCCGATCGTCGCGCTGGACTTCATCGGCGGCGAACTCAAGGACGCGGACTTGAAGAAGCTGGCCGGTGTCAAGAAAACGCTCAAGTCCCTGAGCTTGCGTTACAACTTGACTCTCACCGACGGCGGCTTGAAGGAATTGGCGTGCCTCGAAAACCTTGAAGTACTGTATCTTCCGGCAACCAATTTTGGAGACGCGGGACTCAAGGAGCTGGCGCCGCTCAAGAATCTGCAACAGCTTGGCCTGGCCGGCACCCGCGTAACGGATGCGGGCTTGAAGGAGTTGGCAACGCTTGAGAATCTCCGTTACTTGAATCTCTCGGACACCGCTGTGACCGATGCAGCCGTGAAGAAACTGCAAGACCGCCTGCCCCAATGTAAGATCGACAGTCCCAAACGATAGCCGGCAAAGGCGAGGTCGCGCCCAAACCAAATGCTCCAGCAGACGGCGGCCGCGGCTGCTGAGCGTGGTCGGTTGTGTTCCGCGCATGCTTTGGGCGTTAGGGCCCGACGTCGTCATCATCGTCCGCCAGCTTCTGCCCCGACCGATGCACGTCCGCCAACCCATACTCCGTCAGCTTCTTGCGCACGGTCGCCCGGTTGAGGCCCAGCCATTGAGCCGCCAGCACGCGGTTGCCCTGCAAACGCCGCATCAAATCTTCGAGCAGCGGCGGCTCGATCGTGCCGAGCAACTCCTCGTACAAGTTCGTCGGCGTCCCGCCGGCGGCGATGCGATCCTGCAGCCAGCGCAGCAGTGCGTCGGCGAGTTGCTCCTTCGCCGTCGCGCTCGTGTGCAGGTTCGACGATGCCGGGAAATGCTCGGGCAACAATGGGCCGCCGCGGGCCACGATCACGGCGTGCTCCAGGGCGTTGCGCAGTTCGCGCACGTTGCCCAGCCAGGATTGCTGCGTCAGGAATTGCGCCGTCGCAGGCAGCAGCGGCAGAAGCCTCGCGTCGAGACGCCGCAGAAAATGGTCGGCCAGCGGCACGATGTCGTCGCGCCGTTCGCGCAAGCTCGGCAGGTGAATCTGGAACACGTTCAAGCGGAAGAACAGATCGTGCCGAAAGGTCCCCTCGGCGATCTTGCGCTCGAGGTCCTGATGCGTCGCGGCCAAAATGCGAATGCTCAAGGGGGCCGGCTGATTGCTGCCGACCGGCGTCACCTCGTTGTGCTCCAGGACGCGCAGCAGCTTGACCTGCACCGACAGGGGGATGTCGGCGAGTTCGTCGAGGAAGATCGTGCCGCCGTCGGCGAGGGCGAGCAAGCCGGGCCTCGCCTGACCCGCGCCGGTGAAGGCGCCCTTGACGTGGCCGAACAGCTCGCTCTCGACGAGGTTCGGGTTGAGGGCCGCGACGTGCACGGGGAGGAAGGGTCGATCGCGCCGGCTGCTGTAGCGATGGACGGCGCGGGCGACCAGCTCCTTGCCGGCGCCGCTCTCGCCGGTGATGAGCACGCATGCGTCGCGCGGGGCGACCAGGGCGATGCGCTTGAACACCGTCTGCATCGCGGCACTGGTGCCGACCATCTCCTCGGGCGTTTCCGACGACGGCTCGGCGGGAGCCTCGCCCTCCCGGACCGGGGCGAGGGCGCGCCGCTTGAGGGCCCGCGCAACGGTGTCGACCGCCTGATCGAGATCGAACGGCTTGGCGAGGTAGTCGAACGCACCCCCCTCGACGGCGCGGACCGCTGTCGCGAGGTTCCCGAACGCCGTCACGACGATGATCGGCGCATCGTTCGTCATCTCGCGAAGCTGGGCGAGTGCGGACAGGCCGTCGAGCCCCGGCAAGCGCACGTCAAGGATGATCGCGTCGGGAACCTGATCGGGGATGAGTCGAAACGCTTCTTCCGCGGATGACGCGACGGCGACCCGGTGGCCGAGCTTCGCGAGCGCTTTTTGCAGCGCCCAGCAGACGGCTTCCTCGTCATCGACGATCAGGATCTGGCTCATCCCATCATCATACTGCCAAACCGGCAGGCGTACCGCCGATGGGATCGGAAGGGCTATCGCCCGGCGGAGGGTGTGTGCAAAACTCGCAAGCGCCATGCAAGTCATTTTGATGGGAGGGGCCCGCGCGGGTGTGTGTATAACCTGCAAGCGCCATGCAAGTCATTTCGCGGCAGGTTGCGGCAACTCGATGCGGAAGCATGTGCAGCCGGCCTCGCGTGTCCAGCGGATCGACCCGCCATGTGCTAGCGCGACTTGCTGAGCGACGGCCAGGCCCAGGCCGACGCCTTCGCGCTTGCCGGTGACGAACGGCTCGAACAGCCGGGCGGCAACTTCCGGCGTCGGACCGAGGCCGGAATCGCGCACCTCGACGTAGGCAACGTCAGATTGCGCCATGCCCCAGCGCACTTCGACCCAGCCATTCGGGCCCGCAGCTTCCAGGGCGTTGGTGATCACGTTCAAGAACAGATGACCGAGCTGGCCCGCGTCGCCGACGATGTCGATCGCGCCGGCGCTCTCCACGATGCGCAGATCGATATGGGCGTGCCGGCATTGCGGACCGACCAGCTCGATCGTGTCGCGCAAGATCGCCGATAGGTCGCACGGCTGGCGTTGCAGATCGATCGCCTTGCCGACGTTGAGGAATCGCTTCAAATGCATCTCAACGAGCGAAAGTTGCCGCAGCGCGACGGTCAAGGATTCGGCATCCTGCGGCGCCTGGCAATCCTGGGCGTGAAGCTGGATGGCCAGGCGAGCGCCGGCGACGCCGTTGCGGAGCTGATGGGCCAGGCCGCCGGAGACCTGGCCGAGCAGGCGCAGGCGTTCGGTTTGCCCGATGGTGTCCTGAAACTGCGCGAGCCGCTGGGCCATCTCGTTGACCGAGACGCCCAGGTCGCGCAGTTCGTCGTTGCGCGCCGGCAACGGCATCGGGCTGAAGTCTCCCCCGGCGATCAGGCGCGTGCGGCGTTCCATCTCCTGGATGCGCCGCGTCAGGCTCTGCGTCAACAGCACGCTCAGGATCACCGAGATGACGCTGCCGACGATGCCGAGCAGAAGCGCCGGCCGCAACGCCTCCCAGACGGTCTCGCGCCAGAGCGATTCGGGATAAAGGATGTACAGGATGTTGCCGCTGCGAACGCCGTGCTTGATGGGCAGGCCGCCGCAAAGGTACGACGTCTTCCCCGCGCGCACCGGCTTGTCGAAATGCTGCGTCGGCTCAGCGGTCGGCGTCGGCAGCGACTCGGGGATCTCGGTGAGCGTCGCAATCAGCTTGTCGTCCGAATCGCGGATCGGGGTGCGCTCCTTGTCGCACAGCAGGAACTCCGCTCCGGAAAGGCCCTTCATGATCTCCAGGACCTGGGCGTTGAGCGGATACGGGACTGCGTTGACCGTCGACGCAATGTCGTCGATCTGCTTCTCGATCTGCCGGCGGGCGCGCTGCCCCGACGCGAACGCGCTCCAGGTGCTCGCCCCGACCAGGCCGAGCATGAGAGCCAGGAGCGGCAACAGGAGCTGATAGCGAATGCTGAATCTCATAGTGGCACGTTGACCCAGCCGCGCGTGCGCTGGCTTTGCAGGATGGCGTCGCACAGGACGATCTCGCGATGGCCGTCCGCGAACGTCGGGAACGGCGTGTCGGCCTGAAAATCGCCGCGGTCGATGTAGTCGTAGATCGAGCGAAACAGTTGCTTGAAGGTATCGGGAAATCCCTCGTTGTGGCCGCCGGGATAGTTTGCATGGGCACGGGCCGCGGGGTGCAGCAAGGCCGGGTCGCGGATCAGCAGCTCGTTGGGCCGATCGCGTTCGCCGATCCACAGCTCGTCGGGTCGTTCGCTGTTCCAAGCGAGCGACGCCGTGGACCCGGCGATTTCGAAACGCAGGCAGTTCTTGCGGCCCGCACACACCTGCGACACGCTGAAACAGCCGCGCGCCTCGCGGTCGAAGTGCAGGAGCACGGAGCCGTAGTCCTCGGTCGCGATCGCAACGTCGACGAGGTCGGCAGGCGCCGTCGCCTTGCTCTGGAACGTCTCGACCGAACCCTTCGGTCGGCGGCGCGTGGGCCAGACGGTTTTCAAGTCGGCGCACACGGCGGTCACGTGTAGGCCGGTGATCGACTGGATCAGGTCGAGCCAGTGGGTGCCGATGTCGGCGATGGCCCGGAGTTCGCCGCCCTCCTCGGGAAGGACGCGCCAGTTGAAATCAGTGTCGTGCAGCAGCCAGTCCTGCACGTAGGACCCGGTGACGTGATGAATCTCGCCCAGCCGGCCCGAGGCAATCCACTCTCGCGCTTCCAGGCACAAGGGATAAAAACGCACGTTGTAACACACGGCCGCCACCAGCCCGCGCTGCCGGGCGAGAGCGACCAGCTCGGCCGACTCCTTGACGTTCATCGCCAGCGGCTTCTCGCAGATCACGTGCTTGCCGGCCGTGAGCGCCTGCTTGCACTGGTCATAATGAAGACGATTGGGAGACGCCAGATGAACGACGCGCACGTCGGGGTCGGCCAGCAATTCCTCGAAGGTTGCATAGCCGCGCTCGATGCCCAGCGATTGCGCGGCGCGCCGACTTTTCTCCGCCGTCGAGCCGAGCACGCCGATGATCGAGCGACCCAGCCGCCGCAGCGCCTCGATGTGGACGGGGCCGATGAACCCCGTGCCGACGACGGCCGAACCAGCGCATGCCATGCGTTTCTATCCTTTTCATCAGATCGTGGTTGCAATCCGCCCAAACACTGCCAATAATGAAACTATGGAATTGTTGATGAAGCGGAGTTGGCGGCGCCGATAAATAGATAATAATCGATACCGTTTTCCCAAACTGGAAAGTGCCGATCATGAAAACTCGCCTGCTGGCAACCTGGGGTATCCTGAGTGCGTTGGGTCTGCTCGCTGCCGCCGGCGCCGCCCGCGCGCAGACGACGACCCCGTCGTCCACCACGACGACCACGGCGCCGACGAATTTCTCGCAGCTGCAATCATCCTCCACCAACACCTCGACGCAGGCGATCCAGATCAAGCTGAAAATCAACGCCAGCTCCAGCGGCAACGGCCTCGCCACCGGCATTCCCAGCACCTATGATTTCAACGCTCCCTGGTACGGCGACCCCCTCTCCATGGGATTGCCGAGCCAATGGCAGAAGGGCCCTCCCAGCGTGCCCCAGGGCGGCCCGGTCACCGGCTCGAAAGTGACGTTCGGCCAGGGCATCTACGTCCCGACCACGACCGCCACCGCCGCCGCCGCCAGCACCGCCGCCAGCCAGGCCAACGGCTTCACCACCGTCGGCATCGTCCGCAATCCGCAGTACGGCACCGTCCTGTCCGATCAGATCCCGCTCGTCGTCCACACCGACAACGCCTTGCATTCGACCATCAAGTCGGCCCTCGATCGCTCCACGCGCATCAAGAGCAAGGCCGGCGTTCAGGTCGTCGTCAGCGGCGCCACCGTCGAGCTGCGCGGCCAGGTCGCCAGCGACACCGAACGCCTCGTCATCGAAGGCATGGTCCGCATGACGCCTGGCGTGCGCGATGTGCTGAATGAGTTGAAGGTTGCGGGGAAGTAGTCTGGAGTGCGGTCATCAAATTCGCCTCTTCATGAAACACATCACAGTTCCATAGAGCGGCCCCTCCATGCAGTGCGGCGTCTTGTGGCGAATGTCATAGCCGTTGCCGAGTTTGCTGCTCCACTCGCCGCTCGGTTCCTGAACGGCAGCGTGCAGCCAATCATCAGGTACCATCGCGTAGAGAGCGACCTTTTGAATTCCAGCCTCCAGTTCGCCCGTCGCACATTCTTCGAAACCAATCTCGGCAAAGGCGCGTTTGAGTGCGTCGACGTCGTCGTTGTCATCCTCTAACGCCCCCGGCGGCCAATAATAGCCGGGCGCCGGCAACATGCCGGGGTCCCATTTCCTGGTCGTATCGCCGGCCGCGAACGCGACACAATTGTAAGCGGCATCCTTGGGACTGGTGACGGTGTACTCGATCAGGTTCGGGAAGAACCGTTGCGTCGCTTTGGGGAGCCTTTGAGGTAGCCGGCGTTTCTTCCCCATTGCAGCCAAGCCTCCGTCATCGCGGCCATGTTGCCGGCGATCGTTTCGGTAATCGGATTTTCGTCGGTGATGGCGGTAAGCGCCCAGAACCAGTCGTCAGGGCCGTGGTCCCGCAGGTCCTTGAGAATCAACGGGACCGCGGCTTCACCCATGCCGATAATTTTTTGGTAGGCTGGGTGCATGACCCTTTTGGTCACTTTCGACATTAGTTCCGTTTCGGACTTCCAGGCCTTGGCCAGCGCATGGAAGCGCACTTGTGCCGTGCCGGCTTTGGCTTTCTCTTTCACGCCAGTCATGGCCTTGATCCCCTTTTGCGCGTGCAGACCATCGGACACCTGAGTGTATCATATCGCAGCTCGATCTTCACGAACAAGCGCCCTGCCGATCAACGTTTGCCTTCCTCCGTTTCCTTTGCAAACCCCTTGATCAGATTGTTCTTCATGCCGATATCGCGCGTTTGCGCGCCGATGCGGACAGCGACGCGCTGGGCGGGGCCGCGCGATTCGGTGAACTCGTTGTCGGCGATGGTGATCGACTCGGTGCCGCCCTGGATATCGATGGCAGCGGCCTTTTCGCCGCCATTGTCGATGAGGCGGTTCTTGATGAGGCGGTTGCGATGGCCGCAGAAGTCCTTACCGCGCTCGGGGCGGAAGAGAATGCCGACGTCCTTACTGGCGTGGATTTCGTTGAGGGTGATGAGGTTGTCGGTGTCGCGATGGCCGATGGAGATGCCGACGCGATTGCCGGTGATGGTGTTCTTCTCGGCCAGGCCGTACTTGACGCCCCAGCAGAAGAAGATGCCGATGTCGTTGTTCTTGAGCTTGTTGTTGCGGATGACGGGGCGTTGCGATCCGGAACCGGGATGCAGGCCGAGCTGGGCGTTGTTCTCGGAGGTACAGTTTTCGACGACGACATCGTGGCAGATCTGCCAGCTGATGCCGTCGCCGTTGTTGTTGCGGGCGGTGACGCCGCGGATGTGGATTCGGCTGCAATCCTGGAAGAAGATGCAGCCGCCATAGTTGCCGTCGAGGTTCTCGTTCTTGGCGCGATTGCCGTCGAGGGCGAGGTTTTCGATGGTCATGTCGTTGACAAGTTCGCCGGTGACGAGGGGGAAGACGAGCTGAACGACCACATTGCCGCGCCGCCAGAAGTTTTCGCGCAAGGGCCGATCGAGCTTGAAGCGATTGCCGGTGCGGGCGATGAGAGTGCGTTTGATGACGGTGTCGTACGACTTGCCGTCGCCGCGAGCCCGGAGGGTGACGCCGTCGCCGACCTGGAAACCGTCGGCGTTGTCGAGCGTGATTTCCTGATCGTACCAGTCGCTGTCGGCGGCGAGCTTGGTCGTGACGGACGGCTCCTTGAAGAGGATCGTCTGATCGCCGGCGCCGAGCAAGCGGACCTTCGATTGCAGGAAGACCGAGTTACGCAACTTGTAGGTCCCTGGCAACAGCTTGACGGTGCCGCCGCCGGGCCGGGCGACGTAATCGACGCCGGCCTGAATCGCCTTGTCGGTCGAGCCGACGAGGTCCGCGTCCTTGGGGCCGACGGTGATCGCCAACTTTTGCGACCAGTCCGGCTCGACCGCGGTGTCGCCGGAGGTCGCGCGCGGCTGCGTGACGGGCGGCCGTTCGTTGGCGGGAAGCACGGCGGCGGCCAGGAAGGCGAAACCGATCGACGCGGTCAGCAGATGTCTCATCGAAAGTGTCCTTTCGTCAGGGTTGTTCAGACTTTGGTAACGTCTCAAGTTGGCGTAATGTCGCCTTTCGCTCCGCGAAAGGACGCCCTTTCGCGGAGCGAAAGGCGACAAACTGAGACACTACCCAGACTTTTTGGCGTTGCGGTCCAGGTTCGCGAGGGCTTTGCGCGCTTCCGAAGTCAGCACTGCCGGCCCATGACCCGCACTCCAGCGTGTCAGGAGCGCGCGGCTCTCCGCGTCGGCCAGCGCCTCCAAAACTTCGACGGCCCGGGCGTGCAGCACATCCTCCGCGGACCATTCCGGCGCTGCGACCCGGTCGAGCATCTCCTCGATCCGGCGTTTCATCTCCACGTCCCGGGCGGTCGACAGCGCCGCGCGCAGCGCGGGCGCCGCCGACAGGCCGAGCTTTTGCAGCATCGCCGTCGCCTCGGTGCGGACAGCGAACTGGCCGCTGCCGAGGTCGGCGACCCACTGCCCGATCGTTTTGCCGCCGAGGTCCGGCTGAGTCGCCGGCGCGATCCTGGCCGCGAACAGCTTGACCGCCTGCTTCGGCGTTTGCACCAGCTTGATCATGTGCTGATACGCCGCCTTCGCATCGGCCCCGCCCATCTGCTTGAACCAGCCGGCAACCTCTTCCTCGGTAGCGTCGTTGCGCGGCCGGCTAGCGTATTCGCGCAACCCGGCGCGCCAGACCAGCACCGTCGTGTCGGTCGCCCCGCTTGCCAGCAGGCCGGAGTCGGGAGAATAGGCGAGGCATTCGATGAGCGCGTCGGGATGGGCGGCCCATTCGAGCCGGACCTTCTTGCTGGCCATCTCGACGACGAAAATGCTGGACCTGCCGCGCCCTGCCGCCGAGTTGATGACGGCGCACGCCAGTTGCCGACCGTCGGGCGAGAACGCCAG
>JACQFG010000080.1 GCA_016200155.1 Planctomycetota bacterium
GGTCAGGCTTTCCAGCCTGACGTCGGGCGCCTCTCGTCAGGCTGGAAAGCCTGACCTACCAAGGAGCAGGATCATGACGCAAGTCCTCTGGCTGGCAGGCATGTTGGCCGCGAATCTCTGGGGCATCGGCGACACGCCGGTCCCCGCGCAACCGTGGGTCGCGGATCGAGTCCAGGAGCGCCTGGACCCCAAGGATCCCCGGGTGCCGATCCTGCCGCCGATCAAGCCGGGCGAGCGGCCGTTGTGCGAGGACGCGCCGGATCAGGCCGAAATCCTGCGCGCGTTGCCGAGGGTGACCCGAGGGGTCCCGTATCTCTTCGAGGAGTTCCGCGACGACATCGAGTTCACGGTCGAGAAGCTGGTCGACCGCATCGACCCGCCGCGTTTCTTCCCGCTGATCGGCCCGGCCCAATTGCACCATTGCCACTGGAAGTGCACCGTCTATTTCACCGAGACGATCGAAGCGACAACGCCGTTCCCGTTCCGCATCCAGAAGCGCCGCGCCGAGATCGTGTACATCGACAAGGACCACCTGCACCTTTGCGTCTCGGGCGCCGATGCGCAGCGCGAGATGTTCAAGGAGATGACGCAATGCCCGGCTGGCGGCGCGGCTGTTTCGCGCGCCCCTCGCAAGGTTGCTTCGCCCGACATCATTACGATCAACACCGAGCGGCTCATTCCGAAGGGACCGTATCGGCTCGAACCGCTCGAAGTGCTCATCGTCAACGTCAAGAAAAAAGATCAAGCGCCCGACACCGTATGCGGCCGACACGTGATCGCGCCCGACGGCTCGCTGTACCTCGGCCGCGCCTTCGGCAAGGTTCGCGTCGCCGGCCTGACGCTCGAGGAGGCCCGCGACGCCGTGTGCAGCCATGTCACTCGCGCCGGCAACACACCGTGTAACGTCGATCTCACGATTGAGAATATGCGCGGCGTCGCCAACATCCGCGGCGAGCACCTCGTTCGCCCCGACGGCACGATCAGCCTCGGTGTCTACGGCTCCGTCCACATCGGGGGCATGACGCTCGATCAGGCCAAGGCCGCGATCGAAAAACACCTGGGCGAGTACCTCGTCGAACCGCGCGTGTCGGTGGATGTGCAAGCGTACAAGAGCCGAAACGTGGATCCGGCCGTCGTGCAAGCCGCCCAGGTCGAGAGCCCCAAGCCGTTGCCGCCGCTGCAAGTCGATCGCAAGCGCGCGATGACGATCGACGACGTCGTCAAGATGTCGCGCAAGGGCATTGCGGCCGACATCATCACTCGGCAAATGGAGCTGACGAACGCCGTCTTCAACCTCACGGTGGACGACATCATCCGCTTGCACGACGAAGGTGTCGCCGTCGACATCATCCGCGCCATGCAAGAACGCAACGAGGAAAACATGAAGAGCAGCTTCTCGGGCGATCCGATAATTCGCATGGAACAGCTCATGATCGATTCGGAGAACCTGCGTCAGATGCACGACGAATGGCGGCGCTTCTGGATGAACGACCAGCCGAGCCACCTGACGCCCTACCGCATCCACGGCGGCGTCGGCCCGGCCAGCTCCACCATCAGGCCGTAGTCAATTCAATCCAGCCACGGAAAACACGGAAGACACGGAAAAAAGCAGGAATTGAATCCCCTGTCTTTTTTCCGTGTCTTCCGTGCTTTCCGTGGCTGTTTTACCTCTCCGCCAGGCCGCGGGCTCGTTCCACCGTGGCGGCGAAGCGTTCCTGCCACTGGCCGGTCGCGATCTGGCGATAAATCTGGCGAGCGCGGTCGGGCCGATCCATGCGCACCAGGTTCATCGCCCGCTGCCACAGGATCTCCGGGTTGCTCGTCTCCGCCTCGAACGCGAACGCGAACGCCTGGTCGGCGCGATCGAGATCGCCTTCGTTCTGCAGGGTCTGGGCCAGCTCCAGCCACGGGGCCGACTCGGCCGGGTGCAGGTCGATCGGGGCCGTCCAGTAGTCCCACGCCAGCTCGCGCTCGCCCAGCGTGTGGAAGATCTTGCCCGCCGATCGGCTCGGTTCGGAGTTGTCGGCATCGATGCGCCGCCAGCGGTCGGCCGTGCGGATCACCTTCGCCAGGAACGCCTTCGGGGCCGACTTTTCGAGCATCACGTGAGCCTCCGCGACTTTCTGATACTGCTCCAGCAATCCGCGATATTCGGCGCGGAAGCTCTCCAGATCGACCAGCTCGGGCAACTCGCGATACTCCAGATCGAGCGCCTTTTCCAGATACGAAAGCGACGCCGCCGACTGGTTGTAACTCCTGGCGATCCCGGCCCGCCAGCGCCATAAGCCAGCCAACCCCGACAGCTTCTTGTCCTCGAGCAGCTTGCCCAGCAGGCGATCAGCCTGGGCAAAGTCCCTGCGGTGCGTGAAGTGCTGGATGCCGACCAGTGTCAACGTCGGGCGATGTTCGTCGGGCGATTTGGCGAGGACGGTGTTGACGAATTCGTCGGCGAGGGCCACGTCACCGAGCTGCTCCATCTGGCGGGCGAGCTGGAACGCCAGGCCGTAGCGTTTCTTGCTGAGGAGGTCGTCGAGCGTTTGCCGGGCGAAGGGGATGAACTTGACGTCGCCCAGCTGCAAGGTTTCGCGGAAGGCGGCGTCGATGGGCGGCAGGACGCCGAGCTTGAGCGTATCGGCGTGCAGGTCCTTCAGGAGCTTGATCGCTTCGGGGGCCCGGCCGGCTTGCCAGAGGGCGCGGGCATGTTCATAGCGGAAGACGTAACCCAGACCCAAGGGATCGCTGATCGGGCCAAAGCGTTTGAGGGCGATGTCGGTCATGTGGGCCGACGGCGCCTTGTTGCCGCGCCGCTCCATGGCATCGAGGACGGCATAGGCGAACAGCGGCGACGGCGTGTCCTCCAGGTGCGCGTGTACCTTCGCCAGCTCGGTCGGCATCGCGTCGGCGGTCACCTTCTGGTTGTGCCAGGCGAGCCAGATATTGCGGAAGCGGGCCATGCGCTGGATGAAGCCGTCCTTGGGGCCTGGCAGCTCCTTGGCCGGGGAGGTGTCGCTGGCAAGCTCCCGCTGGGAATGGGCGAGGAACATCGCCAGCGGACTATTGGGATGCTCCTTTTCGACGTTGATCGAATAGGTTTTGCCGTCGGGGGCCGTCAGGTGCCGGTTGTCGATGTAGATTTCCGCAGCGTTGATGAGCGTGTAGAAACCGAGCCGGCGGTCGCCCTTGGCGTGGAAAAATTGGACGAACGTGCGCAGCCGGTGCAGGTTGTCGCGACTGCTGTCCATGCACTCGGCGATGAACCACTGCTCGACGATTTTTGGAGCGTACTTGGTTTCCGGGCTTACCTTGTCCGCCTGGGCAAAGATGTGCTGCCACGTGCGGATCGGCATATGGGCGACGACCAGCTCGCGCACGTTCGGCGTCAGGTCCGGGGCCTTGGCGGGGGCGACGGTGCGCGTTTGCGTGGCGAGCGCTTTGTCGTCGGCGTTCTTCCATTCGATGCTGCCGTCCTGGTGGAAGATTTGCCGAAGCAACGTCTTGCCCTTGGGCATCGCGACAATGCGGCGTTCGCGCAGGTTGCCATCGGCGGCGAAGACGAGGTGGAGGCTGGCATATTCCTCCCCTCGCCCCCTGTACTCAGGGGGCGAGGGGCCGGGGGTTAGGGGGTTGAGCGGCATGATCGCCACGGTATTCGCATCGACGAGCTTCACATCGAACCCCGGGCCAGCTCCTCAGGCGCCGGCAGGAACGCCGGGTTGATCGACGCGGCCAGGGCGTGATGATGCCGGCTGAACGGCCGTTTGGCGCCCAGGCCGATCTCGGGATAGAGATGCCAGAGCGTCGTGCCGTCGCAGACGACGTGCTCGCGCAGGCCGCTAACGAGCATGCGTTCGTAGGTGAACTGTCCGCTGCCGCTATAGTGAATCGAATAACCCGCAAGCGGTCCCTCGGCAGGGACCGTCAGCGACTGCCAGCCGGCGGCGCGGGCCCGCTCGATCAGCTTGCGAGCGTCGGCGTCGATCGTGCCGAGCTTGGGCTGCTCGACGTCGGCTTCCGCTTCGAGCGTCGCCAGGATATCGGCATAGGTGTTCTGCAAGCCGGGAGCGTACTGCACGAGGTTGGTGAAGAACGTGCGGTCGTAGTTGAGTTGTGGCCGCTGGTAGAGAAAGTTCGCGGACGAATAATTGAATGAGCTATTGCGGATCGGAATGTTGAGATCAGGCGTCAAGCTTCCTGAATAGGTCAGGCCCGAAATCAATCCATTGCCATTAGGAACCGCCCACTGCATTTGCGGCGAGACGAACACGGGAGCGAACTGAATTCGTGCAGCACCGTTTTGCGTCCCGTTAATCTGATAGCCATGGCGGCGGTAGTATTCAGTCCAATTGATGGTCTCGCCGCTCAGCGCCGACGACGCCGGTCCGACGCCGCCGTGAATGCGGTACGGCGTCAGGTGCGACGGCTGATCGTTCATCCAGAAGCGCCGCCATTCATCGGTCGTCTGCGTGCCTCGACTGAACGTGATTGGCTTCTGCATATCGAGATATTCACCCAGATTGGGGTCGAGCAATTGCAGAAAGACGCGCTCGTTCGCATGAGTGGTGCGGTCATGCTGCGCCTGGGCTTGTTTGTTCGCGGCGATATGCAGGGCAGCTAGAACAGCGACATTGTCCGGATCGATTTCGCGCATTTTCCGCAGGCGCTGCTCCGTCGCGCGCAGCGTTTCTCCATCGCGGAGCAGATGGTCGAGGCCTTCGAGAACCTCGCGCTGGGGGTTGTACTTTTCCTTGCGGACCTTGGACAGCGCCTTCCAGGTCGCCAACTGTGGGAGCTTCTCCAATGCACCGCCCATGCCGCGCGAGCCAAATCCGCGCGGCGCAGGAATGTTGAACGGACGAAGCGTGATGTCGCCGCCCAGGATGCCGATCGCCTCGTTCGGGTTGACCGCTCCCGGCACGCTGATGTCTTCGATGCGCTTGTTGTTGAACTGGATGTCGGTATCGAACTCGATCGCGGCCGGATCGATAAAGGCCAAACCACCGAACCACACGGTGCCGCCGTCCGGAATGTAAAGGGCGTTGACAATGGTCCCCAGCACTTCTTCGCACGTTGGTTTTGCGCCTTTCTTGACCTCGACCTTGACCGGCGGTTTGCCGGCCGGCTCGTAGACCAGCGGGATCTTCGCGGGGGCCGGGTACATCGCCCAGTGGTCCTTGCGGCCCTTGTCCACCTTGAATCGCTCGTAGTCGGCGTCGGTCTCCAGCACCAGGAGCGATGTGTACGGCGACATCACGTACATCGCCTTGGACAGCGCGATGATCGCGTCCTTGTGCTTGGCGGAGCCGGCCGCCAGCATGCGATCGATCTCCAGCTTGGCCCACGTGCGCGGCAAATACCCGCCGCCGGCCAGTACGTTCAGCACCGGGAACTCTTTCGTGAATGCCTGGCCATCGAGCGTCCCCTTGACGACGACGCTGCCCGGCGCAACGGACTTGGCCGTATCGACGCGCGTCAAGGCGCACACCTCTTCGCCCTGCGCGATCATCGTCGTCTCCATCAGGAACGGCGCCTTGCCGGCGGCATCGACGACCTGCACGTCGAGCAAGCGCGGCGTGTTCAGCGTCGCCAGGAGATCGAAAGCGCGCCACTTCGTCGGCTCGTCGGGATTGATCTGCGTGAACAGCCCGTTCGTGCGCTCGGCGGCGGCCTTCATGAACGCCCGGTTCCAGCGCTTGCCGACGCCGACGCCGACGTAGCGCACCGATGTTGGCAGCAGCTTCGCGAGCTTGCCGGCATCGCGCTCTCCCATGGCCGGGATGCCCGAGCCGAGGTGCAAGAGGTGCGGGTTCTTCGCGTCCCTGGCGAGTTTGACGGCGGCGGCGAGGCCCTGCTGCAAATCGAGAGCGCCGACGAGGTGCGCTTGTTGCAGCAATTCGAGCTGGCGAGCCGAGCCCCGTAAGGGGCCGGAGGACGCGGCGTCCATAACCCGGCCGCTTACGCGGCTCGGCTCGCCGACGCGGCTATTGACTGTCAGCACGGTGAACGTGTCGTCGTGCTCGACGTTGTTCATGATGTGCCGAAGGACGTCGATCTGCGTGCCGGCGACGAGCGGGTCGCGGCCGGCGGACGTTTCGAACAGGACGATCCAGTCGCGCCGCTCGCGCTTCGCTTCGCTCTTCAGCGTCGGGCGGTAGCGCAGCATCAGGTATTGCTGGCCTTCGTGCAGGAACGACGTGAAGCGCGGTTCGTCCCGGTCGATCGGCCGCGTTTCTTTCATCTCGATGGTGACGTCGGCTTCCGGCTTGACGTTCTCGCCGAAATGTTTGACGACCATGTCGGGAGCGTCGGGCAGGATCTGGACGTGGTCGGTGCTCGGGCTGGCGACCTTCATCTCGGAGCCGTTCTTGATGCGGGCGTGGAAGGACCACTCGCGCACCACCGGCATGTTGAGCCCGCCGGTAAAGCGGTAGCGCGAGGTGCCATAAAGGCTCGACAGTTTTTGCGTGTAACTGAGGATGATGCGTTTTTCTTGTTTCGCTTCGAGCGGGAAGACGCGCATCTTGAAGGTGCTGCCATCGAGCCACTCCAAAAGGGCCGGGTCGCGGCGTTGATAGCGGATGGTTTCATAGACGTCGGCGGCGTGCTTGCGTTCGGCCATGCCGCCTTCCATCAGCTTGCACTGGTTGCCGTCGACGACGTACATGGCGAGGCGCGACAGCGAGGCGGCGGCCGGCAGCGGGAAGTAGAAGGTGCCTTCGAGCCGTTCCCAGGTCGTGTTGAAGTAGGTCTGATCGATGGTGGTGCGTGCGAAGCCGTCCTCGATGTGGACGTCGATGTAGTATTTGCGCAGGGCGAGCTTGATCTCCTGCCCGTTCGGATCGAGGGCGATGAGCGCCCCGCCGCCGTGCTGGGTGCCGGGGACCATCGGCGACTCGGCGGCGGCCATCAGCTCGCGCGTCCAGGCGAGAGTGTGGGACGCGCGCGGCGCCGGCACGATCCGCGAAGTCGCCAGGTCGATCTGCTGCCCGGCGGCGATTTGCTCGGCCACGCCGCTGATCGCGACCTTGCCCTGCGTGACGACGACGTCGAGAGCACTGACGGCGAAATGGGTGCCGGTGGCGGTGATGGCGCGGTTGCCCGATTTGACGACGAAGCGCGGGCCGTCGCCCTTCGGCTCGACTTCGACATAGATCTGCCCCTTGTGCAAGGTGAGCTGCCGCGGCCCGGTCGCCTCGACCTCGGTGCTCTCGTTGACGTAGAGCCGGCTGCCGTCGGCAAGCTGCACGAGCCGACGCTGGGCCGGCTTCGTCGTCAGCGTTTCGCCCGGTTTCAACGTGGCCAGCGCCGGCGCCTCCGGACGCTTGCGCGGCACCAGGGCGTCATCGTTGCGCCAGTCGGCGAATTGCGCGGACGGCCTCGGCGCATCGACGTCGATTGACTTCTTCGCGGGATTATTCACGATCTGCGGATCGAGACGCCGCAGGGCTGCATAGGCCCAGAGGAGCAGTGCGCACGCCGCCAAACCGCTGACCACCAGCGCGACGCGCCGCCACGGACGCTCCGGCCTCGGCGTCGTTTGCCGCGGCGCCAGCGTCTTGGCCTGCGCCAGCATCCTGGCTGCGACTTGCGCGGCGAACTCCGACGCCATCGGCTCGGGCTGGCACGCGGCCTCGATCAGGCGTGCGGTGTTTTGCTCGGCGATGGGGGTGGTCGTGTCCATGGTTTTACTCGTGGGATCATTTAGCCCGCCATTTATGGCGGGCTGGATGGGACTGCGCTTACCCGCCATAAATGGCGGGCTAAATGGGCTGTAGTTGACGCGAAAGCTCCAAGAACGTCACGCGAAAGGCCTTGCGGGCACGCGTCAGCAGCGATTCGAGCGCCTTCTCGCTGAGCTGCCGACGCTCCGCCATCGCGCGCTGCGCTTTGCCTTGCACGTACTTCTCTTCCAACAGCTCGCGATAGTGATCGGGCAACTGTGCCATCGTGGCGTTCACCAGGTCGCGCGTCTCCTCGCGCTCCAGCACCTCGTCATTGATCGGCTCCGTGTCGATGCGTGCGTAAAGGCCGAGCAGGTCGTCGTCGAGGTTGGCCCACAATGCTTGCAGCGACGCCGTCGTCTTCTCGCGCTGCAGGACGCGCTGAATCTCGTTGCGGGCGAGGCCGGTCAGCCAGGGGAGGATGTTGTTCTTGGCGCGTGCCGGCTCGTAGTTGCCCAGATCGCGCAAGGCGCGCAGCATCGTCTCCTGAACGACTTCCTCGCACCAGTGCCGATTCTTGGCGACGCGATAGAGGCAGAACCCGTAGAGCGGCTGCAGCGCGTGGGCAACGAGCAGCTTGACGGCGGTTTCGTCGCCTTGCAGGGCTTTGCGGCGCCAGGGCTCATCGAAGACGTACTGCAATCCTTGTCCTCCCGGTTGACCAGGACGCATCTCGGAAGAGTATGTGAGGGGACGCGAAGAATCCTTCGCGAAAAAGAAACATATAGCCCGCCATTTATGGCGGGTCAGCGGTGACCCCCGCCATGAATGGCGGGCTATATGACGATCGCAACGCGGCAAGTCAATTGAGATCCGTCTTGAGATACTCCAGCAAATCGCGGCGTTCGGTGTCGGACAGGGCACCGTATTCGTGGCCGGTGTTGTGGTTACCTTCGACCTTGGTGTCGTAATTGTTCTGGCGACCCGAAGGCGGGGTGGAGATGTAGCCGAGCTTGTGGGCGTCGAACTCGCGGTTGCCGACGAAGAATTCCTTGGGCCGATCCTTGGCGGGCTTGAGGAGATCGTCGATGGTCGGGACGGAGCCGTTGTGGAGGAACGGTCCGGTGGCCCAGACGCCGTCGAGCGGGCGGGCCGAATATTTGCCGGGGCCGCGCCAGACGACGGTCACCACCGGACTGCCGGGGATTGGGGCACGCGAGAATTTTTCGATCTCCTCCTTGGTGACGTTGTTGTCCTCGTAGGCCTTCTTGGAGATCTTGTCCATAGCGTCGCCGATCGCGTCGTAGAACATCTTGCCGTCGGGCAGTTTCTCGGCGAACATCTTGGCGCGGAGCGGATCGGTGCCGAGCTTGTCGAGGTCAAAGGTCACGTCCTTGAATTTTTCGCCGTCGCCGGGGGTCTTGTGGCAAGCGACGCAATGCTTGTCGAAGTGCACTTTGCCGCGCTTGGCGCTTTCGGTGTCGATGTTGCCGAGGATGTCTTCGGGCCAGACGGCGGGCTTGAGCTTGGTGGCGAGTTCTTCGAGTCGATAGAGGTTGCGGGGATGCAGCGAGGAGGCGAGGGTTTTCGGGTCGTGGACGGCGCCGACGCCGAGGGCCTGGCCGCAGTTGCGCTGCAGGAAGGTGGTGGTGTTGTTGTCGTAGTGGAACCAGTCGATGCGATAGAGGCCCCAGATGAAGGGATAGCTGACCGGGTTGACGGGCTTGTAGCCGTCCTCGAACAGGAAGGCGCGTGCGGAGCCGAAGGCATCGACGCGGCCGGCGCCCCACTCGGTGCGCTTGTCGGTGCCGACGCCGCCGAGCTTCTTGAGGAAGACGGCACGGGCGCGCAGGAGGCGGACGCCGATGTAGATCTCCTCGAACGTGTGCACGAGGGTGCTTTCGTGCTCGGTCTTGTCGACCAGCGCTTCGAGCTTGCTCTTCAGCGACGAGTTGTCGAGGAGCGTCTTGAACTTGCTGTTATCGAACTTCCCCAGCATGCGCGTCCGCAGCTGGGAGGCGTCCTTGTTGGCATCCTTGAGCAGCTCCGGGAGTTCGAGCTTGTCGTTCTTGGCATCCTCGACGACCTTCTTGATGACGGGAACGAGGGCTTCGATCAGGACCTTTTCGCTCTTGTCGGCCATGGAACGAAAGATGCGCTGGGCGGCCGAGCGGACCGCGGGGCGGGCGGCCTTCTTCTGATCGGCGCGTTCCTCCTTGAGCCTGCTGATGAAGGCGAGCAGCTTGTCGGAATCCTCGATGGTGGCGAAGGAGGACTCGATCAGGCTGGCGAAGAAAGTGCGCGTGTCGAGCATGTTGGGGGCGCCGTCGATGCGGATGCGCTTGCCCTGGTAGGTCATTTCACCGACATGGCAGGCGGCGCAGTTCAGGCCGATCATCTTGCCCAGCGGCTCCAGGCCGCGCGTCGGGGCGGAGGTCAGGCCGACCGGCAGCCCGTCCTTGTTGTTCGGGTCCCAGTCGCGCAGGAAGCCCATGCCGTAGAGGTCGTTGATATAAGGGTTCTTGGTCTGGCTGTTCTCCAGGGCCCGCAGCCAGTCGAGCGGGAACACCTCGCTGCCTTCTTCCAGGTGATAAAACTCTTCGCGCTCGGCATCGGACAGGCCGTTGGGCATGAAATAGGGCCTCGTTTCCTGATCGCCGGCGGCCTGGCGATAGCTCAGCGTCCTGCCGACGTTCTTGACCGATTCGTCGATGTTGGCCACCTGATGATGGATGTCGATAACCCGGGTGGTCATGAACACCGTCAGGCCCAGAACGGCCAGCAGGACGACCAGAATGGTCGGCGTCAGCATCCAGGTCAGCCGGCGCCGGATCGCCGAGAGTTCCGCCGTCGTCTGGGCCCGGAAGTCGTTCATGAACTCGGCTTGTTTCTGCGGATCGGTGCTCCATTGGGGCTCTGACATGGTCGTCCCTTCTGAAAAAAGACATGGGGATTGCGGCAACTCGCCCCGATCATAGCCACGCGCACAGCCGAATGCAAGGCGCTGGAGGAAAATACTTATCCCGGCATGAGGGAGAAGCTGACCGAGGCTGGCAGCTTGTCCCTACGACGATTATTCCCGAAGCATCGCGTGGCGAAACGGTGCGCTCTGTGCCGGCTTTGTCGCGTGCATGTCGCCGGCTTGAGCCGTTGAAAGCGGGAAATCCGCGTGCGCCGCGCGAGTAAAGCGCATAATGGAGGGAATGCCCCTTCACCTACCGGGAGACGGGATCCGTGCGACATCTGGTCATTGCGATCGGCCTCGCGACGTGCGGCGCCGCTGCCAGCGCCCAGCCGGGCGACCGCGCCATCGACTCCTATCTCTACGAACCGTCCTACGGCATGGATTGCGTGCTGCGCGGCAAACCGGTCCCCTACCTGCCGCAGCCCGGCGATGTGATGCTCGCAACTGACAAGAATCTCTTTTGGAAGGTCACGCACGACCTGGCCCTGGCGTTCGAGCCGCACGGCTCGGCGATCGTGGTGGCGCGGAGCGATGGCCGGCTGGCGATCCTTGAGGCGGGGCCGAACGACACGATGCGCTGCAGCATGGTGGACATGCTGCCGCACCTCAAGGAATATGCCGACAAGGGCCCGGTGTGGATTCGCAAGCGCAAGACGCCGTTAACGGCAGAGCAGTCGGCCTGCTTGACCGCATTTGCCGAGCGTCAGGACGGGAAGATCTTCGCCCTGCAACGGCTGGGCCTGCAGCTGACGCCGTTTCGTCCGCGCGGCCCCTTGCGCACCGTCGTACTCGGGAAGCCGCGCGGCGATATCAAGAGCTACTACTGCTCGGAGCTGGTGCTGGAGGCATGCGTCGCAGCCGGGCTGGTGAACCCGAAGACCACGAGGCCGGGCGCGACCTATCCGCACGATCTGTTCTTCGATCGCAGCTTCAACCCGTACATCAACCGGCATCGCCCGCTGGAGTGCGACTGGCACCCGCCGGCGCGCTGGGTCGATTCCATTGCAGATTGCAAATTGCAGATTGCAAATTGAATACAAGCGCCGACCGCATTTCAATCTGCAATTTGCAATCTGCAATTTGCAATTCCCTTACCAACTTCCGCGCAGCGCGACGGCCTTGTCCTTGAAGATCGGCACCTTCTCGACGCGCAGAATCGCCATGCCCGATTCCAGTTCGGGGCGAATTCGGCAAAACGCCATCGTGCTGCCCCACGGTCGCAGCCAGCGGTTGAAGTCGGTTAGCATCATTACTGCTTTCGATGACATGCGGCGCACGTTCTTCAAGTCAAGAAGGACGCGCAGGTCGCGCTTGTTGAGGTTGTCGCACAGCTCCTTCTTGATCATGGCGATCTCGGATTCATCGATGAGCATCGCGTCGTTGAAGCGAATAATGGTCACGCCATGGTCCACGCTGATGCGCAGCCGACCCTTGACTTCCCCCTTCATGGCGTTGAGCTGATTGAAGATCGACTGGGCAGCGTTGGCGGCGGATTTGTACTTCGTCGACAGAAAGTCCTCGTCGAGTTCCGTCTCCTTTTGCTCGTCGAGGCACTGGTTGGCCCACTCCTCCATGTCTTCCTGAGCGATCGGACGTTCGCGGAACTGAACCATCAACTCCAGCCGGCTGACGGTGACGCGATCGCCCGAGTGGAGAGGCCATTCGGCGCCGGGCGGAATGGCGGAGCCGTTGACGAGCGTGAACTGCCCGCTGTCCATGTCGCGGACGAAGACCTTCTTGCTGCGCGTGACGAAGGCGCACTGCTTCGGCTGCAGGCTGCGCTTGCGCAGCTGGCATTCCTTGTCAGAGCCGATCAGGAAAAGATCGACCTTGACTTCGATCGGCAGTCCCTGCTTGCTTCCCTTGGCCACGATCAGGTAGAACTTCATCGAACCGCTCCTGCATCAGTCGGCAGTCGGCAGTGGGCAGTGGGCAGTGGGCAGTGGGCAGTCGGCAGTTGGCAGTGGGCAATCGGCAGTAAACAGAGGGCAGTGAGCAGTGGGCGGTCCGCTGCGGCAGTGGCCAATTGCACATCTGCGCGCGAGGGCGATTCGTTCGCTAGAAATCGTTTACCGTATCTTATGGAGAAAGCCTGACAATGAAAGGACATGGGCGAACCCGCGCATGCCGACTGCCAACTGGCAACTGCCTACTGCCTATTCCCCGTGCATGCTCTCGCTGAGCTTGGCGAGCGCCTCGCTCTCGATTTGGCGGACGCGCTCGCGGGTCAGGCCCAGCGATTCGCCGATCTCCTTGAGCGTCTTGGGATCTTCTCCCTCGATCAGGCCGAAACGCATGCGCAGCACCGTGGCCTCGCGCGGGTCCATCTTGTCGAGCAGTTCCAGCACGTGCTTGAGATCGTCGGCCTCGACCATTTCCAGGTCGGGCGATTTCGAGTTGCCGTCCATCACCATTTCGTCGAGCGACCAGCCGACTTCGGGCTGATCGGTCTGCGGGGCGGCATTGTAGACGCGGATCGCCTTCTTGATGATCGCCAGCTTCTTCTTGGGCAGGTTCAAACTCTTGGCGACTTCTTCATGCGTGGGCGGCCGGCCCAGCTCGTCTTGCAGTTTCGAGGTGGCGCGCCGCCATTTCGCCAGCAACTCGACCATGTAGGCCGGGATGCGGATGGTCTTGGCGGTGTTGACGAGGGCGCGCTTGATCGACTGCTTGATCCAGTAGCTGGCGTAGGTGGAAAAGCGCGTGTTCATGCGCGGGTCGAAGCCCTCGACGGCGCGCAAGAGGCCGAGATTGCCTTCTTCTATGAGGTCCTGCAGGCCGAGGCCTTTGCCGGTGTAGCTGCGAGCGATGTTGACGACGAGGCGGAGGTTGGCGCGGACCATGCGATCGCGGGCTTCGCTGTCGCCTTCCTCGATCTTGTGAGCGAGTTCCTTCTCCTCATCCGCGGAAAGGAGGGAGGTCTCGTTGATCTCGCGCAGGTAGGTTTCCAGCGGCGACTGGACGGAGAGTCCGCGCTGCCGTCGTGGTCGAGTCATGAGGTTGTTCCAAGGCAGTAAACTGGTCCGAGATTCTGCCGCGCGTCGCCGCGCTTCCCTTGCCGACTACCATTGTAGGCCGACCGAAACGCGCGTGCAATTCGCAAATCTTGCCTGGCTTGCCTGTTTTTCCAGACAGTTCACGTTGCGATACCAATCGACCGCGCGAACGGGAGAAATCCTTACTCACCGGCTGCAATGGAAGGATCGGAGAATGCCCTGCATTGCTCCTGGATCATCTATCGACGGGGCACGGGTGGTTCTCGACAACCGCGTGCCGGAGATGACCAATCGCCTGAATGGAATAGCGATCCAGGCTGCGCAAGCCATATTATCAAAGAAAAGCCCTGCGCCAACAGGACAGGCACGATTGTTACAGCCGGCACAACCGATTGCCGATTTCAGAATCGGCACCGTAGGCCTCACGCTCCGCGTGAGGAATCCTCACGCGGAGCGTGAGGTCTACGGTCATCTCGCCTTGACAGGTTACCCGCGCTTTCACGATGATACGCTGCCCCGTGTTGCCGAAGGAGTGGCTCATGGCCGACAAGAAGCGATCCCCGATCGCCGACTTTCTCGTGTACCTCGCCGTGCGCATTCTCGTGTGCATCATCCAGGCCCTGCCGTTCGAAACCGCCTGCCGATGGGCCTGCATTCTCGGCTGGATCGTCTACAAGCTTGATAAGCGCCATCGCCTGGTCGCGCTGGAAAACCTCCAGAAAGCGTTTCCCGGCCGATACAGCGATGCCCAGATCGACAAGCTGGTGCGCGGGGTTTACGAGCATTTCTGCACCGTGCTGATCGAGATCGTCCACATGCCGCGGCGATACCACTTGCATAATTACAAGCAGCGGTTGGTGATGCACAATTCGGCGCCGCTGATGGAGATGCTGCTCTCAGGCCGGCCCGTGCTGTTCGTGTCGGGGCATCTGGGCAACTGGGAGCTGGCCGGCTACTCGCTCAGCCTGTTCGGGTTCCAAGGGCACGCCATCGCCCGGCCGATCGACAATCCCTACGTCGACCAGTACCTGCGCACCTTCCGCGAACGGACTGGGCAGAAACTGCTCGCCAAGCACGGCGACTTCGACAATATCGAGGGTCTTTTGGCCTCGGGCGGCATCCTCGCCACGCTCGCCGATCAGGACGCCGGGCAGCGCGGGCTGTTCGTCGATTTCTTCGGCCGACCCGCGTCCACGCACAAAGCCGTCGCGCTGCTGGCCCTGGAGCATGGCGTGCCGATGGTCGTCACGGGCACGATCAAGATCGACGGCAAGTACCGCCTCGAAACGATCGACGTGATCGATCCCCTCGACTACGACAAATCCCCCGACGCCGTCCGCGTCATCACGCAGCGCTTCACGACCGGCCTGGAAAAGCTGATCCGCCAGGCCCCGGAGCAATACTTCTGGCTCCACCGCCGCTGGAAGCATGCCCCCATCGAGCGCAAGAAGAGGAAGCCCCCGCCGCTTGCGGCTTAGCGTTCGCGCGGCGCCGTGCGAACGCTAAGCCGCAAGCGGAACACATTCGCTATCATAACCTCATGCAACCCGGCCTGATTATTCTCGTCTTGAAGATTGCCGTCGTCGCCGTCACCGTGCTGTGGATCGCCTCGCTGATCGCCCTGGCTCGCGGGAAGGTGCGCCTGCATGGCCGAATCAACATCGCGTTTTTCGCGTTGACGCTGGCGGCGCTTATCGGGCTAGAGGTGATCGTGCGCATCATCAGTCCAGGAATCTTCGACGACTACTTCAAGCGTCACGATGCCGAGACGTCGATGTTCATCCATCTGATGTTCGCGGTGCCGGCGGCGGTGCTGCTGTTCGTGATGCTGTTCACGGGGCTGAAGCATCATCGCAATTATCACATCGCTGCCGGGATCGTGTTCAGCGTGCTGTGGGTGGGGACGTTCATCACGGGGGTCTTTTTCCTGCCGCACGAATTGCCCTGATTGCCGCTTGCGGCTTGGCGCTCGCGCGGCGCGAATTTTCGTGGTGCGGGCGGCTCGCCTGCACGTCCCTTCCGTTGACGAGAGAAATGTGCAGGCGA
>JACQFG010000081.1 GCA_016200155.1 Planctomycetota bacterium
GTAGAACGCCCACGAAAACCCGCGTTCTGGCGAACGCGGCTACGAATCAACTGCTCAGCAACTTATGACACGGACATCTAGGAGTGCCTGATGTTTCGCGGCTGGACACCACGATCGCTAACAGCCCCTCGCCCGGCGCACATGCCGCGCAATCGGCCGATGCCGGCGATTCATCGGCTTCAGGTCGATGTCGATGACGTTGGCGTGTCGTCGCACCCGCTGGCACGCGAACCGGGGATGGCCTTGCTGGAAGCGGTGCTGCTGATCGCCGACGAGCCGGTGCCGCTGCGCAAGCTGACGCAGGTCACGGGGTTGGCCGACGCGCGTCGTTTGCTCAAAAAATTGCAGGAATTCTACGATCGAGACGGGTCGGCGTTCGAACTCGAAGAACTCGCGGGCGGCTTTCAGCTCATGACGCGCCCCGAATACCATCGCTGGCTGACGAGCCTGAAGCGCAGCCAGTCTGAATTGCGGCTCACCGGCGCCTCACGCGAAACGCTTGCCATCGTCGCCTATCGCCAGCCGATCATGCGGGCCGACATCGAGGCGATCCGCGGCGTCCACTGCGGCGAGACGCTGCGCTTGCTGATGGAAAAGGGCCTGGTGAAGATCGTCGGCCGCGACAATTCCCTGGGCCGGCCGGTGCTGTACGGCACGACGAAGCGGTTCCTGCAAGTGTTCGGCTTGAAGAGCTTGAAGGAATTGCCCAACGCGGCGAATCTGCGCAACGAGCCGCGACCGTGATTAACGTTGGGAAGAATAACGTCCCGATTTCGGTTCGTGGATTGGCCAACACCCCGTGGTGCAGGCGGCTCGCCTGCACGACTCTGGCGTGTGGCCGCTGCAGTGCAGGCGAGCCGCCTGCACCACGGGGTGTTGGCCAAATCGGTAAGTCCTAGTTCGAGCAATTCTGGGGGAGCCATCGTCGTCTGGTCAAGCTGCAGCGAATCTGCGGATCGTGCGGATTCTCCTCAAGGCGCGGCCGATCTTGTGCCGAGTAAAGCTGGGGGAAAACCCCGTCTTCCTCGCTCAGGGGTCGTCGCGTTATGTACAAAAGTCTCCTGATATCCTTGCTTGCGTGCCTGTGCAGCGCCAGCTTCGCTCGGGCACAGTCGCTCGGCAACCCGGTCACGGCGGACAACTCCATCGACCTCGGCTACGGTTCCTACGCGCCGGTGCTGTATCGTCACGCCAATTTTGCGGATGAATCTCAAGCCAAGCCCGCCCGCCCGATCTTGCATAACATCGCCCAACGCATGATGACGCCGATTCGCAACGCGGCGGGCCACCTGATGCCGGCGCCGCGCGGCGAAGAGCTGCCGACGCGCGAAGCCGTCGCGCGCATGATTGCCGACGGCGGTTTCTCGCCGGCAGAGATCACGGCGGCCAAGATCAAGATCGACGAGTCGCAGGCCCGGTCACGCCGCGCCGCGGTTCGCTACCTTGGCACCATCGATTGCCACTATTATCCGGAGGCGGAAGGCGGCCTGATCGCGGCATTGCGGGCCGATCGCGCCGAAAGCGTTCGCTTCGAAGCCGCCCTCGCCCTGGGCAATAGTCGCGGCTTCACCGAGAAAATGCTCGAAGCCCTCAACATGACCGCCCTCGCCCTGGAACTCGACGGCAACCCGTCCGAATCCTCCGAACGCGTACGCATGGCGGCGCGGCAATCGCTCGAACGCTGCGTCGAACGCGGCCTGGCCCTGCCGCCGCTCGCCCATCAACTCGCGCCGACGATCGGCTACTGGCTGCCGCCCGATCCGCTCGCGATTCAGCCCGTCGGCTATTACCTTCCCGCGCAGACCCCGGCCATCTCGCCGCGCGAACGTGAACTCGCCGAGACGATCAGCGCCCAGCGCCGCACGACCACCACCGCGCCGGCGCCGACCCACCGGTCGCTGCGTGAGTTCTTCTTTGGCCGCGATCAGACGCCGGCGTCGCAAAACGCCGTCGATCCGCGCATGCGCGGCCTGGCTCCGCTCGGGGCGGAGACCTCGCTCGGCATCCCCGCGTCGTATCGGCCGGCCCCCACTTCCATGCCGATGCCGTACAATTATTACGAGTGAGCATGTTCCGCGCGGAACATTCGTCGCGCCCACGTCAGGGTGGTTTCGGCGCAACGAATTCGGCGACGGCAAGATTCGATACTTTCATGAGTTGCGCCGATTCGTTGCGCACACAATCACCCAGAACGAATGAGATGAAAGTGCGGCAGGCGCGGTTATACGATGTAATACGCCGGCGCCTCCCGTAGAATGATCGCCGGGTGTCCCGCGCCGTGCGCGTGTGTGTATTGGCTGCAGGCGCAAGGCAAGCCATTTTTTGCTGACCGATGACGTCAACCTCAATCAAAGCCGTCGTTCTCTTGAGCGGCGGGCTGGATTCGACCACCACGTTGGCCATCGCCAAGCATCAGGGCTTCGCGTGCCATTGTCTGACCGTGCAGTACGGGCAACGCCATGCGGTCGAGATCGACGCTGCCCGAGTCATCGCGCGCCAAATCGGCGTCGAACAGCATGTCGTCATGCCGATCGATCTGCGGCAGTTCGGCGGCTCGGCGCTGACCGGCGACATCGCGGTGCCGAAGGATCGTCCGCTCGATTCGATGAGCGAAGGCATCCCAGTCACGTACGTGCCGGCGCGGAACACGATCTTCCTGTCGTTCGCGCTCGCCTGGGCCGAGACGCTCGGGGCTCGCGATATCTTCCTCGGAGTCAACGCCCTCGATTATTCGGGCTATCCGGACTGCCGGCCCGAATACATTGCCGCTTTCGAAAAGCTCGCCAGCCTGGCGACGAAGGCGGGCGTCGAGGGGACCGCATTCAAGGTTCACACGCCGCTGATCGACATGACGAAAGCCGACATCATCCGTCGCGGCTTAGAGCTGGGCATCGATTTCGCGTTGACGACATCGTGCTATGATCCAACGCCGGAGGGGTTGGCGTGCGGCCATTGCGATGCGTGTTTGCTGCGCTTGAAGGGCTTCGCGGAAATAGGGATCAGTGACCCGCGGCCGTATGCGAATTGACGATTCGGCATTCGTTTAGCGCCCGCGTGGCGCCACGCGGGCGCTAAGGCGACCGGCAAAAGGAAATGTACCAATCACGACGCGGAGCGTCGTGCCACATTGTGGCACGACGCTCCGCGTCGTGGTATTTTTTCTTCTGCCGGTCGCCTAAACGAAGAGACCTGGTCATGGCACCGAGAGCTGGCCCTTGCGGATCTGGCCGCCGCGGACGATGAAGAACGGCACCGGGTTGAACGTCGCCAGGTCGGGGTGGTTCAGCACATAGTTCACGTTATCGACGTTGACGGTCTCCCAGGTGTGCAGGCCGACGAGGACGTCGCCTTTTTTGATGCCGGCCCTGGCTGCGGGAGCGTTGGCGTTGATGGCGGTCACTTCCAGGCCGCCGTTGAGCTGATTGTTGATCGACTTGACGGAATCGCCGGCGACCGGTGAAAGCTGGATGCCCAGCCGCTGCCAGACGATATCGGACGCCGAGGCCGGGCGGACCTGGCGATCGCCGGAAGCCAGGGCGAGCTTGAGGTTTTGCTCCTTGTCGCCGCGGCGGATGACGAAGGCAACGCTATCGCCGGGCTTGCGATCCAGGAGGCCGCGTTCGACGTCGATGCTCGAGGCGATCTTGACATCGCCGACCTGAAGGATCACGTCGCCCGATTGCAGGCCCGCGGTCTGGGCCGGGCTCGAAGCATCGACGCGATCGACCGTCACCTTGCGGACCAACCCGTCGCTGGACGGCTGCAGCACATCTCGAGTCGCCAGCCCGTCATAGGTCGTCGAACGCCGGCGGGCCTTCAGCATGTCGGCAACCGACTTGATCATGTGGTCGACGGGAATGGCGAAGCCGATGCCCTGAGCGCCGGCGCGGATGGCAACGTTGACGCCGACGAGTTCGCCGTTGATGTTGACGAGCGGCCCGCCGGAGTTGCCGGGGTTGATGCTGGCATCGGTCTGGATGAGCGACTTGTAGGCCATGGTATCGTTGAGGCTGACATCGCGTTTGATGGCGCTGACGACGCCGACGCTGACGGTGTGTTCGTAGCCATACGCGTTGCCGACGGCGATGACGGTCTCGCCGACCATGAGATCGCTGGCGGTGCCGACGGGCATGACCGGCAACGGCGCGGATGTGTCGATCTTGATGATGGCGAGATCGAGTTCGGGATGGCGGGCGACGACGACGGCGTTGGCGGAGGTGCCATCGCCGAGCCGGATGCGCAGGGCCGTGACGTCATCGACGACGTGCTGATTGGTGACGATGTAGCCGCGCGGATCGACGATGATGCCGGTGCCCATGCCGTTCATCGGCTTGCGCGGGATGGGGGGAGCGAAGGCATCGGCCGGGCCCGAGCCGGCCGCGCGTTCGCTGTGAATATTGACGACCGCCGCCTTGACGCGCTCGACGGCGCTGACGACGGCCGTCTTGCGGGCGCCGGTGCGGGTCAGTTGCGACGCATCCTTGGTCCGGGTGTCATTGGTGAAGAGGTGCGGTCCCTGGCTTGCTTCCTGGGCCTGGATCGTACACAGGACCGCCCAAAAACAGAGCAGCCCCAAGGCGATGCAGCATCGACGGCGCAAACTCATGTTGTCCTCAGGTCGTGGAGTCTTCGTCTGGGTGGGACGGGGTGCGCATTGGGTTAGCCGGACGCGCGAGCAACGGATGCGATCTTCCGTCGCTTGCGCGTCGGGCTACCTATGCTTTTCGGCATCGGTGCGGACCCGCCTAAGTTCCCTGCTCGCGCTTTGTGCTGTTCCGCTTCAGCACAGCGCGCAATCGACCAAAGAAGACGACCCTTCCCGTCCAGCGATCGCGCGGAAGGGGGGAAAGCCTGACGATTGTGCGAATTGTCTTACAATGGATGCAGCCGCGCGATCGCTGCGATCGACGGAATCGGCACAACTGCCCCGCTTCGTCCTGAAATGAGACGCCATGGCCAAAAGCCGACGCGACATGATCGAGGAGATGCTGGCCGACTCGCCGGAGGACGCGGAGCTGCGCTACATGCTGGCGATGGAATACGTCAGCACGGGCGACGACGGGGGAGCGGTCCGCTGCTTCCAGGAGTTGATCCAGGCCACGCCGAGCTATCCGCCGGCATACCATCAAGGAGGCCGAGCGTTGCAACGGCTCAACCGCATCGCCGAGGCGCGGGCCCTGCTCCTGCAAGGCATCCCGATCGCGCAGAAGCAAGGCGACCATCACGCCGCCGGCGAGATGGCGGAATTGTTGCAGACTCTTGAATAACACCGGCGAGCCGGGAGCGTAAGCGACCGGAGAATTGACTTGTGCCCACCATGATCGCCTGCTAACTTGAAAACATGCAGCAGTGTTTCGCCTGATGGAGACCTCGCATGGCACAGCAAAAATTGATCCTCATCGTGGACGACGATCACGAACTTTCCGACGGCATTCGCAGCGTGCTGGAGACCCAGGGGCACAAGGTCATCCAGGCCCGCGACGGCCAGCAGGGGCAGCAGCTCATCTATCAGCAGCGGCCCGATCTCGTCATCCTTGACATGATGATGCCGCGCAAGGGGGGCTACCCCGTGCTCGAACATTTCCGCGACAAGAAGGACGCCCCGCCGATCATCATGATCACCGCCAACGAAGGCAGCCGGCACAAGGCGTATGCCGAGTACCTCGGCGTCATCGATTACATTCGCAAGCCGTTCGCCATGGAGCGTCTGCTGGAGGCGGTCGACAGGGGTTTGAACGCGCCGCCGCCCGGCGACGAACCCGCGCCGAAAGCCGAGAAGAAACCGTGAGCGTCATCACGCCGGCCGCCAGTGTACTCTTGACGCGCGGCCTCGGCTCGCGCGAAGTCTATGCCATCCTGCGCGGCCGGCAGCTAAAATTCTTCGGTGGGTTCTGGGCCTTTCCCGGCGGCAAGCTCACCCACCTCGAAGGCGAATCCAGCGACCCCTTGCAGGCACGCCGATTCGCCGCTTGCCGCGAACTCTTCGAAGAGACCGGCGTCCTCGTGGCTAGAAAATCCGATGGCTCCTTTCCCGCCATCACCGACGCCCTGAACGATGGCCGACGCCAACTCCTCCTGGATCAGTTGAGCTTTGAAGAATTCCTCGGCCAACATGGACTCGCCGTCCACGCGGCCGACTTCGCCCTGATCGGCGAAATTACGACGCCGGCCTTCGCTCCGGCGCGCTACGCCACGACCTTTTTCGTCGCTCATCAGCCGGCGGGGCAGGACGCCGACATCTGGCCCGGCGAACTCGAACATGGCGAATGGGTCGACGCCGCCACGATGTTGGCGCGCTGGCGTGACGGCGCCTTCGTGACGCCGCCGAGTGTGATGACGATGCAATTTCTCGGCGATCAGCCGATCGACGAGGCGCCGCGTCTGCTCGGCCCGATGTTCCAGCGTCTGGTCGACGGCGCCATCCATCCGATCTTCTTCGCCCCCGACGTGCAGATGATCCCACTCAAGACCGTCGGGCTGCCGCCGAGCACGTACACCAACGCGTTCCTCGTCGGCAACGGCCCGCGCTATCTGATCGACCCGGGCGCCCACGAACCCGATGAACAACAACGGCTCTTTGACGTGCTGGATGCTCAGCCGTTCGACGCCGTCGTCCTGACGCATCACCATCCCGATCACGTCGGGGCTGCGACCGTGTGCGCCGATCGATATCGCGTGCCGATCTGGACCCATGCTCGCACGGCTGAGCGCTTGCAAGGCCGGATGGCGATACAACGGTTGTTGCAGGACGGCGATCGGCTTGACATCGGCAAATGTCCCGCGGACGGCCAACCGTGGTATCTCGAAGCCGTCTACACCCCGGGGCACGCCGTCGGGCATCTCGCATTTTTCGAGCCGCACTACGGCTTGCTGTTCGCGGGGGACATGGTCTCGACGGTCACGTCGATCGTGATCGCGCCGCCGGACGGCAATCTGGTCGAATATCTGGCCTCGCTGCAACGCTTGCGCGCCCTGCCGGCCCGGATGCTGCTGCCCGCGCATGGCAACGTCAGCGTGCAGCCGACGCAGGTGATCGATGGCGCCCTCGAACATCGCGCCAAGCGCGAGAAGCAGCTGCTGGACGCCCTCGCCGAAGGCCCCGCGGCGGTCGACGACCTGACCGCCCGACTCTATCGCGGCACCCCGGAGACGCTCATGCGTTTCGCGCGGGCGCAGCTGGTTGCCGGATTGCTGAAGCTGCAGCACGATGGCCGCGCGCGGGAGCTCGATGCCCAGCGCTGGCGGGTGATATAATGCCGACGTCGTAGGGACAAGCTGCCAGCTTGTCTCCTTCGCTTCAGGGACAAGCTGGCAGCTTGTCCCTACGGGGTGACCGCAGGAGAATTCACGTGAACTCAACGGATGACCTGAAAACGCGCGTCGCGGCCGCCCTGGCCAAGCACGTCGGCCCCGCCCTCGAAATGGACGGCACGCTGCTCGAAGTCCTCGATGTCGCCGATGGCGTCGCCCGCATCCGGCTCGGCGGCGTGTGCGGCAACTGCCCCAGTTCCATCATGCTCGTCGTCAACGGCATCGAAGAAGAACTCCGCAAGCACGTCCCCGAAGTCGCCTACATCGAAGCGGTGCCGTGATGCTGCTCGGCTACAACACCAACGGGTTCGCTCATCATCGGCTCGACGACGCCCTTCGCATACTGTCCGACCTCGGCTGCCAGTCCGTCGCCATCACGCTCGACTACCATGCCCTCAATCCATTCGACGTCGATATTCACCGTCAATGCGACAACGTTCGATCGCTTCTCGAAAGGCTTAAACTGCGCTGCGTGATCGAAACGGGCGCTCGCTTCTTGCTCGACCCGCGCCGCAAGCACCAACCGACGCTGCTGAGCGCGTCCGCCGATGAACGCCAGCGGCGCCTCGATTTTCTACGCCGCGCGATCGAGATCGCGCATCGTCTGAACGCGGACGGTGTCAGCTTCTGGTCCGGCACGCCGAGCGATGCTGCGCCGGAAGTCGAACACTGGTCACGGCTCATCGATGGCTGCCGTGCGTTGGGTGACGAAGCCGCAAAACGCAACGTTCGGCTCGCGTTCGAACCGGAGCCGGGCATGCTGATTGACACGATGGCGAAGTTTGCAGAGCTGCATCGCCGCGTCGGGCATCCGAGCTTCGGCTTGACGCTGGACGTGGGGCATCTGCACTGTCAGGGGGAATTGCCGATCGCGGAGCACATCCAGCGGTGGAAAGCGTGGCTGTGGAATGTGCACATCGAGGACATGCGTCGCGGCGTCCACGATCACCTGATGTTCGGCGAAGGAGAAATGGACTATCCGCCGATCTTTCAGGCTTTGCGCGCGATCGATTACCGCGGCGGGCTACACGTCGAGTTGAGCCGGCACAGCCACGATGCCGTCAACACGGCGACGCGGGCGCTGGCGTTCTTGCGCGGCATGCAATAGTCTGCAGCGCAAGCAAGGGCTGCCCTTGCCTGCGCCGCGGACCATCATCAACTTACGAGTCTTTGAAAACCGAGTGGCAGCGCGTGCAGGAGTTGAGGACCTTGCCGGCCGCTTCCGTTGCAGCTTTGTCGGTCTTGGCCTTGGCGAGCCCATCGGCAGCCGAGCGCATCTCATCGGCGAAGTCGTTCCACGCCTTCTTGGTCCGCTTGCCCTTGGGCTCGGCCCAGCCCTTGGCCGCCGTCAGCTCTGCCATGGCACGGACAAGGTTCGCAACCTCCTCGGCATTCTTGGCGTTGGCCTTCTTCAGATCGTTTTCAATGCCCAGGCCGCCCTTGTCGGTCGGGCGGTACATGTGCATCAGGTCGGACATTTCGTCGATCAGCTTGTTGTTCTTGACGGTCGCAGCGGACAGCTTCTTCGCCTCGGCGGCGTTGCCCTTCTTGATCTCGCCGGCGATCTTCTTGACGACGGCGGGCAAGTCGTCGCCCAGGAAAGAAGCCTGAGACGGGCCTGCACTGAGAATGAACGCGGCAATGCCGGCCAGCGCGATACCGGCGAGCAACAAACGAGTCTTCATGGTCATGGGTCTCTCCTCAAAAAAAGTGGCGGGAAAAAGACGCGCCGCACCCAGCAGCGTGTCCTTTGGTAGGTTATTGTATTCGAGCCGTCAATCCTTGTAGGTCAGGCTTTCCGGCCTGACAACTCCAGTGAAAACGTCAGGCTGGAAGCCCTGAACTACGGGGCGTCAATCCTTCCAAATCGAATGA